>JACQEL010000138.1 GCA_016200595.1 Deltaproteobacteria bacterium | reverse complement strand
TACTGATTACCTGTGGGGCTGCTATCCATGAGATTAATATCGTACGCAAGCACCTTTCCCGGATTAAGGGCGGAGGCTTGGCGCGGTGGGCATTCCCGGCGCCCGTGCTCAGTTTCATTCTCTCAGATGTGATCCGTGATGACTTGAGCACGATTGGCTCGGGGCCGACGGTTCCTGATCCGAGTACTTTCCCTGACGCGTTGGCAGTATTAGCACGCTACGATTTGCTCGAACAAGTTCCTCCTGCAGTCCTCTCTCACTTACGGCACGGATACGCGGGTGCAGTGCCAGAGACACCTAAACCCGGGGATGCTGTCTTTGCTCATGTGCACAACTTCTTGATCGGTTCCAACCGTTTGGCGCTCAACGCTGCCGCTGCCGCTGCGCAACGTTTGGGGTTCGCCATCCAGATTCTTGATGAACCCTTAGCAGGCGACACTACTCAGGCAGCGCGTGACTTTGCTCGCAGCTTACGTCCCTTACTGGGTGCGCGCACGACGCCCCTGTGCGTGTTCGCCGGTGGGGAGACTACCGTGCGCGTGATTGGCCAAGGGAAGGGGGGACGGAATCAAGAATTCGCTTTGGTAGTGGCGCAAGAACTACGAGGAGAGCCCAACTGGGCCTTACTCAGTGCTGGCACCGATGGCGTTGATGGTCCGACCGATGCCGCTGGCGCGTTTGTCGATAGCCGAAGCGTTGATCGCGCCATGGCCCAAGGCCTCGATCCTTCAGCGACACTGAAGGAAAACGATACCTATCCATTTTTTGCCGCGCTTGGCGATCTCTTTACTCCTGGTCCAACCGGCACGAACGTCATGGACCTCAAGATTGCGTTGCTGTTTCCTGAATCTCTTGCGCCTCGGCAGTTGAACGATCTGATCGATGAGTGAGGCTAGCACTTCGTCAATCTCTAAACTGTAGGTCTTTTTCATACCCAGGCTCTGCCCGGGTACGCCCTAGGCGGCAGGCTCTGCCTGCCTGCGGCCGCGCGTGCAGCGGCAGAGCCGCCCGATCCTTGCGGTCCCAGGCGGAGCCTGGGACCGAGAAGGCCTCAGGAACAAACGCTCCGCGGTGTGCCCCGTCGGAAACAGTATGAGTTAGGTGCACGGCATCTTAGACATCTCGACCGCATCTAGCGCCTTCTTCATCTCGGTACAGTCACTGGTGCTGATGCCGGCGATGCCAATGAGGTCAGCACACGACTGCTGCAGCGCCAAATAGTCGTCGAGAAATTTTGATCCCGACACCAGATACTGCGCCAGCGCCCGATACTGGATCTTCCCCGCCTTGGTTAAGCCGATGCCCATGATGGTGAAGGCATTGTAAGTCCCGCCATCCACCATCAACGCATACGCGTGGTTAGGCACCCCACTGTTAGTATGCACCCCACCCCGGTCGATAACGGCCGAACACTGAAACTGAGGGTCGCTCACCTTGCCGGGGTTCCCATACGCCGGCGGATTCATCATATTGCGGATGGCCCCGATGCCCGGGATATCCTCGCCTATCAACCACCGCACCGCGGCCGTATCGGTGCCGCCACTATTGGTTAAGTCGACCGTCTCGCCGAAGATGTCCGAGAACGATTCATTCAAGGCGCCCGATTGCTTGTAGTACAACAGATTAGCCGAGGACTGGGTGACGGCATGCGTCAATTCGTGGGCGTCGACGTCGTCGGCGGCGGGAAACCCGGCGCCGTACACCATCTGCTCCCCGTCCCAGTAGGCGTTTTGGTAGGGACACTGGTCGGCACTGGGGCAGTAGTCCACGGTGGACACGAGCGGGGAGCCGGCGCCATCGTAGCTGTCGCGGCCCTGCTGGGTGAGGAAGTAGGTGTAGGTGTCCCCGGCATAGGTATACGCGAAATTGCAGTCGCTGTTCGCCGACGGGGCTCCGCCTTCAGCACGGCAGAGGGTCCCTGGTCTGGAGGGCGAGAGGGATCCAGCCCTGTAGGAATCGGGAACCCCTCTTTGGCTGCAATAAAGATGACTACGCCGGTGTCTGAGAAGCGGACGGTTTTGAGACTTTTGCCGGCTGCAATCTCCATTTCATGTACCGCTTCTACCACCTCAGCTCTTGGTTTCTCCTTTGCTCCGGCCTCGGGGGCGTCCGTCAGCGTGATGAGGCTGCACAAGATTAAGGCTCCCGTCCAAAGCACCAGACGTTGTGAAGTGCGCATCTGCTGCTCTCCTTTCTTGGCAAGGTTGATGCCTGCCGTGTGATGTCTGTAAAGAATCGATCGGGCGGTGGAGAGCAACCTTTAGCTCGTCGCTGTGCTGTAGGGGCCCGGACCTCTGCCACGGGGCTGGCGCTCTCGTGCGCGGCCAGAGTAAGCGGACGGATATTGACGGCTACGGTATCAGGGAGTGAGGTATGTTAAGCTCATTCTTTAGCAAAGAAGAAAGAAGATGAATCTTGTGAAATGTTTCTAGCAATGTGGCGGCGCGAACATTCCCGGGACGCTAGACACCTTTGGTGAGAATTCAACCAGCGAGTTTGGCTCGCTGTCACTCAATGTGTACACGAACAAAGGCTTCAAGCCACTTTTTTGTAGGAGAACTTCCGCGGCATACTCTCCTCTAACCCCTGCCCGGGATAGAGGAAGCAAGGACGAAGCCTGCCGCTCTAAATCGGACCACAAAAGATTGGCACACAGTGTAGGGGCGATCCTGGTGATCGCCCACCGGCAGGCCGCACTCAGCAGGGCGAATACAAGATTCGCCCCTACCTACTGCACGAAGCAGTGTCCTAATGTCGTGTGGTTCGATTTAGTAGCTGTCAGCGTTCATTTTCGGGGTAGTGTAGTAGCGACTTTAGTCGCTCGTCACCACCGCAAGAACGACTAAAGTCGTCACGACAACCATGCAAGGCCAAATCTCGGCAAGCGATCAGGTAAGCAAGGGCAACCCACTTGCTTGTAGTCTCTTGTTTTGCTGCTGTTCGGAGACACGAGTTTTGCTAGCACCGGCTAGAAGCCCGTGCCACCAGGGACCTCACTTACCGATCTTGCTCAGCAAAAATCATAAGGTAGACACTCGCGCGGGATCTCAGAATTTCTCCTTGAACGGACGGACCTCCAGTTCCATTGTCCAGGCGCTACGGTCTTGATGCGCCAGATGCCAGTAGGTCTCGGCGATCGCGTCGGGTTTGAGCAGGTCTTCCTCCTTGAACTGAGCAAGACGCTCACGTCTTCCAGGAATGGCGATGACTCCATCGACGTTGATCCAGGCGACATGAATTCCCTTAGGACCGAGGTCGCGTGATAGTGATTGTGCCAGCCCACGCAGGGCGAACTTGGCGGGGCCGAACGCAACTGACTTAGGTCCTGCCTTCATGCCTGCTGTCGCCCCGGTAAAGAGCATGACGCCGTGCCCGCGCGCGATCATGTCGGAAGCGACCTCTTTCGCGCTTAAAAAGGCGCCGTAGGCATTGACCCGCCAGGTGTGCTCGTACTGCTCGGGGGTGAGTTCGGTGATGGTACCCCAGGTGCCGCTGCCAGCGTTGTAGAGTAGCACCGCGGGTGGGCCAAGCCGCTCGCGAATCGACTTGAACATCGCTTCGACCTGCGCGCGGTCGCCGATGTCAGCAGGTACTTCGAGCACCTGACCACCCGCAGTCCGTATTTCTCCGGCGAGCGAGCGCAGGTACTCCGCACTGCGTGCGTTGATTGCGACTGCATATCCCTGTGCGAATCGGCGTGCGAGAGCGGCACCCAACCCGGGACCTACTCCCAACACCACTGCAACTTGTTTTGCTTCTGCCATGATAATTTCCTCCTCGTTTCCGTATCTGATTAATACCTGGACCAAACATCAGTTATGACTCTCGCCTCACAGACGATAAGGTACGGATCAGCATAATAGTGCCACTCTCTAACACAATACCGCCGACGTCGCCGAAGAGAGAAAGGCAAGCCGATTCGGCAACGAAAACGGCTCTTAGTCGGCTTTCGTGTCTCGGTGATTTTGCGTAGGATGGCGGGCGACTCGTCCAGAAAAGAGGAGGACTACATGGCGCAAGGAGTTCAGCAGCCGCTCGGGGTGGGAATTATCGGGACCGGATTCGGTCTCATGCCTCTACTCGGCTATCGGGCCTGCGACAATGTGCAGGTCGTGGCCGTGTGTCAACGCACTCCGGGCAAAGCCGAGGCGTTTGCCAAACAGCATGACGTGCCACAGGCGTTTACCGATTACCGAGATTTGCTCGCGCATCCCGCCGTTCAGGTGGTCAGCATTGCTGCCCCTCCATACGTCCACCACGAGATGACCCTTGCAGCTCTGGCAGCAGGGAAGCCCGTGCTCTGTGAGAAACCCTTTGCTATGAATGCCCAGCAGGCGCGAGAGATGTATGAGCGCGCGCAAACCTCGAGCCTCGCACACGCGCTGGCCTTTAACTGGCGCTTCCTACCAGGTGTATCATACGCACGCGAGCTCATTGCGGAAGGGTTTATCGGACACCCCTATCATGTGAACGTCATCTGGTATGCCGAGCGTCAAGCGGATCCCAATATTCCGCTCTTATGGCGCCACCGCAAAGAGACGGCTGGCTTTGGCGTGCTAGGGGATATTGGGCCACACGTCGTCGATATCCTGCACTGGATCCTGGGCGATTTTCGCAAGGTCTCAGCTCACTGCCTCACCGCCATTCCCGAGCGCAAGGTGGCTGGCTCTGGGGAGATGGTGGCAGCCGATGCAGAGGATGCGTGTGCTTTTGTGGCAGAGATGGGCTCAGGGGTGCAGGTGGCGGCGCATCTCAGCCGGGTAGCCTACGCGAGCAACTATCAGCGCTTCGAGTTTTACGGCAGTGGAGGCATGCTGATCTATGAAGCCGATCCTAAAGCAGGGACCTGGATTAGCGGTCGACTGCGGGGAGCTAAAGCAGGAGAGAAGGTCCTCTCTGACATCGCTATTCCTGAGCGGTTGCGGCAGGGGTTGGATACCACAGATCTCACGGCGGCAGTCGGCTCGTTTCTTTTCGCCCAGCTCGCCCAGCGCTTCGTGCATGGCATTCGCACCCGCCAGCCAGTCACACCGAGTTTTCTCGAAGGGCTGCGCTCGCAAGAAGTAATCGATGCGCTGGTACAGTCAGCTGCCGAGGAGCGGTGGGTGCAGATAACAGCAAATCCGCTGTGAGTGTCGTGTTGCCCGCAGGCTATACGGTGGCCCACTGAAAGCGGGAGCACGGCTCCCGCACTCCAAAGGAGGTCACCGTACGCACTAAGGCCGCTGTTTTCTCTCACGCTTCGGCTCCGCCGCGTCAGCGGCGGAGCTTGCCCTGAGCTTGCCGAAGGGCTCAGCGCAAACGGCGTAGGGAAGAGACTTGTACTGGATGCAAGTAAAACTCGCTATCAGTACAGTATCTGCTCGTCCTTGAGACTGTCGATCTCTTGGGTAGAATAGCCGAGTACGTCGTGCATCACCTGGTCGGTATCCTGGCCTAACACGGGGGCTGGCGTGCGCACGCTGTTGGGCGCGTGCGTGAACAGCCAGGGTATTCCCATGTGCGTGCGCACGCCCACTTCGGGATGTGGCAGCTGGACAAAAAACCCGCGCGCATTGAGCTGCGGGTCTTCCACCAGATCTTTGCCAGTCATCGACGGGAACGCTGCTACGCCGACCGCCTGTAGCGTGCGCGTCACTTCCCACTTCTCACGCGTGGCAGTCCAGGCCGTGAGAATCTGTTCCAGTGCCTCTTCGTTGTCTTTCCGCTCTTTCGCGGTACGAAACCGTGCGTCAGCGGTAAGTTGCGTCTGTCCCATCGCCTGACACAAGGCCTGCCACTCGGCCTCAGTAGCGCAGGCAATCGTCACCCATTCATCTTCCCCGGCGCAGCGAAAACAGTTGTGCGGCGCCATCCACGGATCCCGGTTGCCTCGCCGGGGCGGCTGCGCCCCGTTCATGGCATAGTCCATCCAGCCTTCAGGCACGAGCGCGGCAACCGACTCCCACAACGACACATCAATATGTTGGCCGCGGCCGGTCCGCTGCCGTGCTGCCAGGGCTGCACAGATTGCCACTGCCGCATGGATGCCGGAGGTGGGATCGCCATAGGCCATCCCCACTTCCTGTGGCGGACCTCCCTCATAGCCAGTGATCGACGATAAACCGGTCAGCGGCGCAATCGCCGGGCCGTACGCCATGTAGTTGCGCTGCGGACCAGTATGGCCGTAGCCAGAGATGGACGCCATGATGAGGTCCGGTTTGAGCTTCTTGAGTTCCTGGTAACCCAGCCCTAGATCATCCATCACGCCGGTGGCGAAGTTCTGGAGTACGATATCACTTTTCCTGACCAGCTCTTTGGCAATGGCGATCCCTTTCGCTGTCG
>JACQEL010000137.1 GCA_016200595.1 Deltaproteobacteria bacterium | reverse complement strand
CTCGAAATCTTATGGGCTTTTTCTCAATCGGGGGTAGCTGCGAGTAGAGCAAGGCACGCCTTGCCGTGACGAGTCTATGCGTGCGGCCTGCTAGCCACCGATGATGACAGTAGACCTCCATCTACCAGTAATGTCTGTCCGCGGATGAAGTCCGCGTCCTCTGAGCACAGAAATGCCGTCACCGCCGCTACGTCTTCCGGCCGGCCCACGCGACCGGCTGGGGTTTGCGGCAGCACGTCGCGGACGTATTGGGCATAGCCTTCCTCCCCGCCAGAGTACATCTTAGACGAATCGGTCTCGATCAGACCGGGATTGATGCCATTCACGGCGATGCCCAAGGGCCCCAGTTCATGGGCCAGATACATCGTCAGATTTTCCAGAGCCGCTTTAGCTGATCCTAACAGACCGTGACCAGAGAGGGCGCGCAGCGAATCGATGCCGGAGATGGTGACGATCTTGCCCTTGCGCTCTTGCATGAGCGGCACCGCGGCTTGCACGGCCACGAGAAATCCTTTGATGGTCAGATCGAAAGTCCGAGTAATGTTATGTTCGCCCTGCCGCAAGAGCGGCCGAAAAGACGTGGCGGCAGCGTTGGCGACAAAGATGTCGAGCCCTCCACACTGTTCCTTGACCTGCTGGAACATGGCGCGTACGTCGTCGCCGTTGCTCATATCGGCCTGCGTGGCGATAGCGCTTGATCCTAACTGTTGAATCTCAGTAACTACCGCCTCGGCCTGCTCGGCATTCCGCCGATAGTTGATGACGATGCGAGCGCCTTCCGCAGCCAAGCGTAAGGCAATCGCGCGGCCAATGCCGCGCGAGGAGCCAGTGATGAGCGCGATTTTATCGGTGAAACGCATATTGCTAGCTTTCAGCTTTCAGCGATCAGCTATCAGCCACAGAAGACAGAGACAGCGCTAGTAGTTCATTGCATTAATTTTGAGGGTCCTGAGACTGTCATGCCCGCGCAGGCGGGCATCCAGAGAGAACAAGGCGTGGCCAACTGTTAACCTGCCTGGATTCCCGCTTTCGCGGGAATGACAACTACACGGGTTACCCCTCATCTTCATTGTGATGGACCACTAGACTCTTGTCTTTCTTCTTGCCTCTGTTGCTTTTCTCTGTTTCTGTCTCCCCTCTCTGTCTTTCGAAGCTGATGGCTGACGGCTGACAGCTATCTACTTTCTAAACTTCGAAAAATCCACCGGCCGGCGCTGGTTGAAGGCGTTGACTCCTTCGAGCGCCTCGTCGGTCTGGTAGTACAGTTCCAGGGCGCTCATCGCCATGTTGGAGATGCCGCCGATATGGGCAGTGTCGGCATTGAACGAATATTTCAGGAATTTGAGGGCGGTCGGGCTCTTTTGTAAGAGTTCGTTGGCCCAGGCTCGCGCCTCTTCCATGAGCTTGTCTGCCGGCACCACTTTATTAACTAAGCCCATCTCCCGGGCTTCTTCGGCGGTGTATTGACGGCAAAAGTACCAGATCTCCCGCGCTTTCTTCTCGCCTACGATCCGGGCGAGATAGGCGCTGCCGTAGCCGGCGTCAAAGCTCCCGACCCGGGGGCCGGTCTGACCGAAACGAGCAGTGTCAGCGGCAAGAGAAATATCGCAGAGCACGTGCAGTACGTGTCCGCCACCAATGGCAAAGCCGTTGACGGCAGCGATCACCGGCTTGGGGATATTACGGATAATGTTATGCAAGCCTTCGACATTCATCTCATGACCGGCTGAACTTGTGTCATAGCCACTGGAGCCGCGCTCGCTCTGGTCACCGCCGGCACAAAACGCCTTGTCTCCCACCCCAGTGAAGATCACCACGCCGATGGAGTGGTCCCACCAAGCGTCCTGAAACGCGACGATCAACTCGTCTACGGTGAGGGTGCGGAAAGCATTGCGCTTCTCCGGCCGGTTAATAGTGATGGTGGCGATGCCATCACTCTTCTCATAGAGAATATCCTCAAATTGCATGGTCTTCTTCCTTCCTGTGTCTGTAGAGCCTCTTTACTCAGGACTCAGCACTCATTGCTCAGCACTGACTTAGCCTGTCATCGTCAGCCCGCCGCTCACTGAGAGCACCTGGCCTGTGACGAAGTCAGTGTCTGGCGAGGCGAAAAAAGCGACGGCGTTGGCGATTTCCTCGGGTTGGCACAGGCGGCGGAATGGGACAGCGCGGGTCATGGCTTCGATGATACGCGCGCCTTTATCGCCAGAAGTGGCTTGCTTGAGCATCGGGGTGTCGGTCGGGCCGGGGCAGACCACATTGACGTTGATTTTCGAGCGAGCGAGTTCACGCGCCAGGGTTTTTGAGAAACCGATCAGGCCGGCTTTGCAGCCTGAATAAACGGCTTCGCCGGTTGACCCCACGCGTCCAGCATCGGAGCTAATCGTGATGATTTTGCCCGCATTACGTTTCATCATTTGGGGAATGACGGCATGACAGAAGCTGATCGGCCCCTTCAGGTTGATAGCGATAACTTTGTCCCAGGTTTCGGGCGCGCTCTCGATGAACGGCTCGATTTTGTCCCAGCCGGCGTTATTCACTAGAATATCGATCTGTCCCCAGGTGTCAGTAACTTTCTGTACGCAAGCGCGCACCTGGTCGAGTTGCGTCACATCGGTCTTGACCGCCAGAGCCTGACTGCCTTTAGCTTTGAGCTCTGCCACGGTCTGCTCGGCCTCAGCCTCAAGGATATCGACCACTGCAATCTTCGCCCCTTCATCAGCCAGCCGCAGGCAAATGGCGCGGCCAATGCCACGGCCGCCGCCGGTCACCAGTGCGACTTTGTCTTTGATTCGCATAAAGATTTCCTCCACGTGAAAAAACCGCGCCATCATACCCCAAGCCCGTGACGGGCGGCAATCGGCATGCCTGCTGTGGGTTTGGCCGAGCTCTAATGAATTTTGACGAACAAGATAGGTAAAGCAGTTTTCAGTTGCATGCCTCCTCCTCTGTAGGGGCGATCCTTGTGATCGCCCAATAGGGGCGCGGGGCAGGGCGAATACAAGATTCGCCCCTACTCTCGATTGCAGGTCTCACCTAAGTGAAATTCGCTATAATTGAGGCTCCTAGTGGCACGGGCTTCTAGCCTGTGCTCAGAACAGGCTGGAAGCCTGTTCTACCAGTGCCTGGACGCAAGTCTCATTACCGATTTCGTTCATCAAATCTTATTAGATGCCCTATGGAGCCATCCGTAGAGCCAGGTCTAGGCCCCCGCAGCCATAGACTGCGGCTGTGTGTTCTCCTGCCTCAGGTAATCCGTAGCCTGCTTTTCGATGACGGTCCCCTTGAAGAAATCCGGATTCGCGCCGGCCCACAAACGCACCGGGTTGCCGAAGACGAAGTCGCGGAAGTCGTCCTCAGCCATTAAGTCGTCCTCGACGAGTTCATGCGCCTCGGCCAGGACTTCGGTCATGTCAGCAACATCAAAATGTCCGATATCCGACCCCATGATGGCGTGCAGCTTGACGTGAAAAGGGTTACCCTTGGCACGGAAGGCCCAGGCGTTGACTGGATCGTCGGCCTCACAGCCAAAGTAGAAATTTGGCACGAACAAATCGCGGATATCCGCCGGGCGGGTAATGCCGCAGCGCGCGAAGTCGTCCACGGCCTCGACGTCGCCGAGCAGATGGTGGAGCGATTCAAGCTGATCGAGGTGAGCGGTGAGCGACTCAGCGCCGTAGCGCTGGAAACATTCAGTGAGCGTGTCCAGATTGAGGTTGACCGGGTTCGTGTTATCGAGTGCCTGTAGGTTACGCTTCTTCCAATGGCCGATCAGATCGCTGTACAGCATGCAGGCCCAGCCGACTCCACCTTCGAGAAAAGCGAACTTGAGCGTCGGGAACCGGCGCGTCACGCCATTCATAAACAGCGATTTGCAGACGGCCTCACCGGCGGCCGCAAAGTGTCCTATATGGTTGTAGACAAAGTTGGAATAGGACATGCGGGTGCCAACGCCCTGCGCAGCGGTGTGGAAAGTCGGAACGACTTTGAGTTCAACGCACTTCGCCCAGACCGGGTCGTAGTCGTATTCGCTCTCCAGCCCGAGCGCATCGATCCACGTCGCATACCGATTGGTCGTGCCCTCCTTTTGCGCGGCGGCGATGGGCCGGCGTATCAGGCTGGTCATCATCATCGCTTTCAAGCCGAGCTGGTTGACGGCCACGTCGAGTTCTGCGAGCGCCTCCGCGGGCGAATGCAGCGGGATACAGGCGGCCGGGATGAGCCGGTCGCCAAGACCGCGGAACAGATCCGCTGCCATCAGGTTGTACGCCCGATACGCCGCCCCCTGCACCTCAGGGTCTTTTATCGCGGCAAAAAAGAGCGCGAGCGTCGGGTAGGCGACCGCGAAGTCGAGCCCGATGTCTCCCATGCGCTCGTAGAGCAAGTGTGGGAGCATCGCTGTCGCACGGTCGAGCGAGTTCTTCGCGGGAAAGCCCCACCAGGCAGGCTGCGTCGGGCGACGAGCGCGCCGCTCTTCAGGCGTCATCCGCGACCAGCTCCGCAAGCCGGCCAGATAATCCTCCTGACGAAAGCGCTCGACCATGGTTGGGCCGCCAACTTGCTTGAGGTAATCGAGCAGAGTGGGTTCGAACTCAATCCAATGGCCGTCAGCATCAATAACCGGATGCTTGAGGCGTGCATGTATCGAGGCCGATGCCGTTTTGTCATGCGTATCCATAGTCAACCTCCCTCCTTGAAAGTCCGTTGATTGCGAACCAAACCCGGTCACGTGTCTATATGCGTGTCCCACCGAGAGAGCCTCCTGTCCGGGTGCCACTGGCGGCTGGTCCGCCAGTGCGAGCGATGGGCACGGGCAGGCAAGCTGCCCGTGGCACCCGGACGGTAGTGTGTTCCCGCTGAATCCGGATCCTGGTGTGGTCCTCATCTAGCTCCTGTTATTCCCCTGTCCTGGGGGCTTTGTCAACTTCCAGGCTTACCCTTCTGCACGCGGTCCGCCGGTTGTCTTGTGCACGACAACGCCGTACCATTGCTCCGGCGTGAGGCGTCACGGCATGTTGTCCACCAATGTCGCGCTGGACTGCGAGTGTTTCTGGCGCTCTCCCACGCCGCACTTCTGACACGAGAGCATAAGGAGGGAGATGATGGAATTCGAAACTTTGGCCACTGGCTACGGTCTGCTTGAAGGACCCCGCACTGATGAACAGAATCGGCTCTACTATAGCGATGTCCGTGGCGGAGGTGTCTTCCGCCGCAACCCTGACGGACGCCTCGAAACGTTAATTCCGGAGCGAAAGTCCGTTGGCGGGATCGCGCTGAATGCGGGCGGCGGGTTGATCATCACTGGTAAATCTCTCGCGTACTGGGATGAGAAGACCGGCCAGCTTCGTGACCTCTTCGCTGAGTGGGAGGGGAAACCGCTCTTCGGACTCAACGACCTAACAATTGACGATCAGGGCAGTCTCTGGGCCGGCACATTTGGTTGCGATATTAACGCCTTTGACTTCAAGAGCACTCCACCACCGGGGTCTCTCTTTCGCATTGACCCACCGGGAAAGATCACAAAACTCTGGGAAGGCGTTGAAGTTACTAACGGACTAGGCTTCAGTCCTGATCGGAAGCTGCTCTACCATTGCGATTCGACGACGAAGGCTGTCTGGGCTTATGATGTACATGCGGATCGGACGGTAAGCCCCCGTAAGCTTTTTGCGCAACTTCCCGAAGGAATGCCCGATGGGATGACAGTCGATGTGGAAGGGGGAGTGTGGGTAGCAGTGGTTGCCGGTCAGGGGGAGGTCGTCCGCTTCAAAAAGGATGGCACGCTTGCTCAGCGGATCAAGGTACCGGCGAAAACCGTAACCAGCCTCGCTTTTGGTGGCCCCGATATGTGCGATCTCTACGTCGTCACTGCGAACAATGACCAGCGCGAACTCAAAGGCACGGTCTTTCGCACCCGCTCGGAGATTCCGGGTCTGCCGGTGCCGAAGGCGCGCTTCTAGAGCAGACCTCACTTGGAGACGATCCTTTTATTAACAGCCTGTAGCCCGGATGAAACGAAGTGTAATCCGGGAGTGCTGCGGCCGGGCAGTCCTGGATTCCGCTCTGCTCCATCCAGGCTACGGGCTGCGGCCGCTCTTACAGCGGCAGCTCCTCCGGCCGGCCTTAAAAGACCGGCCTACCGTCCCGTGCCGCTCCGCGGCACCCGCCAGCACGGCGTGCTGGCCTGAGGGTAGCCGGGGGTTGAAAGATGCTGTTGAAAAATGCCTAAACGC
The DNA here is from genome assembly GCA_016200595.1 of Deltaproteobacteria bacterium. Taxonomy (GTDB): domain Bacteria; phylum Desulfobacterota; class Binatia; order Bin18; family Bin18; genus JACQEL01. The sequence continues at coordinate 42 of JACQEL010000137.1, read as the reverse complement.
CATTTACGCCTGACGCTCAAGCATCGGGCTACCGTCACGCCG
>JACQEL010000136.1 GCA_016200595.1 Deltaproteobacteria bacterium | reverse complement strand
ATTGGCCGAGTTCGCCAGTGTCGTGGATGCGGTGCAGTGCGCGGTGGTGATCCAGACCACTCTCAAGGCAGAAAATGCCAACCTCTCACCCGGGCGGAGGATGGAGTTTCGTATCGGCATTAACCTTGGGGATGTGATGGTCGAAGGGGAACAGATCTACGGTGATGGAGTCAACATCGCCGCGCGCATGGAAAGCCTGGCAGAAGCTGGATGTATCTGCATCTCCGGGACCGTACATGAACACGTCAAAAACAAGCTAACGCTGCAGTATGAGGACTTAGGCGAACAAGTGGTGAAGAACATCGCCGAGCCGGTGCGGGTGTTTCGCGTACTGCTTGGGGTTCCCTCTCCCCGTGGGGCCTTGATTAATCAAGGCCCCACAGGGGGCCAGGGTGAGGAGGTATCCAGAAAGGCAGAAAGTCCCAGGTCCCAAGTCCCAAGTCCAAAAATTCGTAGGGTGGGCATGGCCCACCGTCATTGGGCGGTAGCAACTGTGGGTGGCCTGTTGCTCATCGTAGGAGCCATCGTAGCTGTTCGCTATCTCTTCCCGCCAACCCCTAGCACCCAACCCTCAACCCTTAGCACCCAACCGCCACTCAGCACTCAGGACTCAGCACTCAGGACTGAATCCGCGCCAGCGGCCTTGCCGTTACCCGACAAGCCTTCCATCGTCATACTGCCCTTCGATAACATGAGTGGCGACTCGCAGCAGGACTATTTCAGCAATGGCATCACCGAAGTGCTCACGTCCGATCTCTCCCGCATTTCCAGCCTCTTTGTCATCGCTCGCAATACCGCGTTCACCTACAAGGGTAAAGCGGCGAACGTGCAGGAGGTAGGGAAAGAACTGGGCGTGCGCTACGTGCTGGAGGGCAGCATACAGAAAGCCAGCGAGCAGGTGCGCATTGTGGCGCAGTTGATTGATACTACCACAGGCGGGCATCTCTGGTCCCAACGCTACGACCGACCACTGAAAGACATCTTCGCCCTGCAAGACGAGATCGTGCAAAAGATCGTGACGACGCTAAAACTGCAGCTCACGCTGGAGGAGCAGGGGTTCATCGTGCGCAAACACACGGGCAACCTAGAAGCCTACGATGTTTTCTTGCGTGGAGTAGAATCCTTTTGGCGCCTCACGAAAGAGGCTAATGCGCAGGCGAGGCAGATGTACGAGAAGGCTATTGCCTTGGACCCGCAATATGCAGAGGCGTACGCGTGGCTGAGTTCGACCTACTACATGCAGTGGATCTGGCGCTGGAATGCGGACTCCCAAACCCTGGAGCGCGGGTTGGTGCTGGCGCAACAGGCCCTTGCTTTGGATGACTCCTTGCCGACAGCCCATTCGCTCTTGAGTTCTATCTATATGCAGAAACAGCAATATGACCAGGCCATCGCCGAAGGTGAGCGGGCCATCGCCCTCGATCCCAACAATGCCGATAGCTATGCATGGCAGGCGGAGGTACTGAACCTTGCGGGCAGGCCCGCAGAAGCCCTGCGGGTGGTGGAGCAGGCCATGCGGCTTAACCCCCGCTATCCGCCCTTTTACTTACTCGAATTAGGCTTAGCCTACCGCTTGACCGGGCGGTATGCCGAGGCGGTCGCTACGCAGAAGGAAGCCATCAGCCGTAACCCCGATCATTTTGGTGCCCACAGCAACTTGGCTCTCGGCTACCTGCAGCAGTGGAGTTTTCAACTGAGTCCGGACCCCCAGACGTTGGCGCAGGCGTTGGCGGAGGCGCAACGGGTCATCGCCCTTAATGAGACTTCCCCCTGGGGCCATGGGCTCTTGGGTGGTGTTTACCTATGGCAAAAGCAGTATGATCAGGCCATCACCGAAATGGAGCGGGCCTGCGCCCTCGATCTCAACTCAGCTGATAGCGCTGCGGGTCTGGCTGAGATGCTGAGCCGTGTCGGCAGGTCGGAGGAAGCGCTGAGGATGGTCGAGCAGGCGCTGCGCCGCAAGCCCCTTATTGTGGACGGGCACTTAGGCATCGTAGGCTCTGCCTATTACTTGGCCGGGCGACCTGAGGAGGCCATTGCTCCTCTGAAGCAATTTCTCGCCCGCTTCCCCAACCTGCTGGGCGCTCACCTGACCCTAGCTGCGGTCTACAGTGAGCTGGGCAGAGAAGCAGAGGCGCGGGCTGAAGGGGCAGAAGTCCTGCGGCTCAATCCCAAGTTTTCGCTGGAGGTTCATAAGCAGAGAGCCCCTATCAAAGATCCGGCGGTATTGGAGCGTCACCTTGCTGCCCTGCGGAGGGCGGGGTTGAAGTGAGCCTTTAGCACAACCCCCTCCTAAACCAAGATGCCTGAGATTGGTACGCCCGGGGTAGCGTGCGCTGTGCGCACGTCTTCCCTGTACGCCACTATTTTCGTGCGCATAGCGCACGCTACGGCATTCAGGCTCAGGTACATGAGTGTACGAATCTCCTGCCGCTCGGTTTAGTATTAAGGTGAAGCCCGGATTGCACTTTGCTCCACTATGACCGATGATCGAGAAAAGAGAGAAACGGCAGCCAGCGAATAACGACGGGAGAACCTATGTTGCCAGCAGATGAGCTGATCCAGCGCTACATCACCGTGCCGCACGGTACTGCAGATCCTAATGTGCGGAAAGAACCCTTCATCCGTGACAAGGGAACGCCGGTATGGGTTGTTGTTGGCTACTATCTTGGCGGTCACTCACCCGCCCAAACAGCAGAGGCCTTTGCTTTGACAGAGGAAGAGGTCCAAGCCGCGCTCTGTTATTACCAACGGCATGAGATGGAGATTAAGCAACGTATAGAGGGCAATGAGCTTGTCCTTGGCTAACGCAGGGCTCGGCTGTACCTGGATGAGTGTGTCCCCCTACCACTTGCACCAGTGCTTGCGCACCATGGGCATGATGTCACCACAGCCGCGCAACTCGGCCTGAGAAGTCGCAATGATCCTTTTCACCTCAAGTACGCGACTGAACAAAAACGCAGTCTTGTCACCACCAACCAAAGTGATTTTCGCCTCCTCCACCGTTTCTGGATCACCATGCAATCCTGGGAGATCCTCGCTTCGCCCCAGCAAGGAATCTTGGCTACTGCAATGCTGGGAGCGCGGGCGTCCCGCCCGCTTTGAAAAGCGACCAAGATGGTCGCGCTCCCAGGGCGCATACAACTGCAAATTGCTCTAGCCTCTGCCTGGGACCGCAGCCCCCAGGTGCGGCAGAGCCTGGGCATGAGAAAAAAACGGAGGACCGACACAGCGCCGGAATTCTCCACCTCATTCCAACCTACGCTACCCTCTCTCCCAACTGTCTCGCGGCGTCGACCAGCACGTGGACCAGAGCAGCGACATCAGGGTCGGCTGTGCTGGTAATCTTCTTAGGATCTGAGGCCAGTCGGTCGGTCTCTACGCGCCGATGAGCGATTTTCCACTGGCCATCCTGTTTGACTAGCCGGTCGACGTATCTGCCCTGGGCGAAGATTTTATATCCCCCGGCGGTGGCCAGCGTCGCCAGCATACTGCATTGACCGGTCGCCTCGTTCCCGTGGATCTCATAGAGAAAATTCCCCATCATGTGCCGACAGCGAATCTCTCGCACATGAACGTCGGCATACCCGCGTAACGCCGCCGGCCCGCGCATCGCCCGAGTCCCCACCTGAAACACTCCATCGGCGGTAAAGCACTGCACCCAGGCCTCAGGCTCAAGGTTATCCACCGCGTGGGCATAGCGAGCGAATAGTTCCTGAATCGCCAGCTTCTCGATCCACTCGTTTTCCATAAGACACCTCCTTGAGAATAAAGGGGTCAGCATTCAGCTTTCAGCTCTCAGCCCAAACAACATGGGACAAGAAACCGTCCACTAAGGCCAATAGAAATATGCGTTGTCAGGATTCGTTCGGTGCTACGTTTCATCGTGTCTTGTCCTTTCAGCTTCTCAAGTAAGGGTAGGCCGGGATAAGGCCGCAGGCTGTTCCCGGCACCCTTTGGGCTTGCGCCGGAAACGCTCCGCTTATTCCGGCCTACGTATAGCGGTTTGCATTTGCGTGCATCCATCTTAGACAACTAGGGCTTGCGCCGGAAACGCTCCGCTTATTCCGGCCTACGTATAGTGAGATAGACGTTCAAAGCGGGATTGAGCTTCTCGATCCGTTCCAGATAGGCACGAACCAAATCCACCGGGGAAAGTTGACGGGCGTGGATCGCGTTGACTGCTTCAGTAATGCTCAAGTGCAGAAGTTCAGACGCTGCCATACGATGCCTCCCTGTACACAATCAGCCAAGGCTAGCTTCTGCCCCCCACTCGGGTCAAGAGAAACAGCAGGCAGTCTTTGCCGACCCTACAGCAGTTTTCAGTTGACTGTGTCCTCCCCCGCTGGGAGCGCGGGCGTCCCGCCCGCCTAAAAAGCGCCCAAGATGGGCGCGCTCCCAGGCTGCAGCAAATGCAAACCGCTGTAGCCTTCAACAGCAAGAAGCTGCCGTTCATTCCCCTCCAGGTAAAAAAGATGGTACCATCGGCCGTTCCCGTTCGCTGAGGTTTCTCTTCATGCCGCCACGCTTCATCGACAGGTTTGAAGTCATTCTGCTCGACATGGTCCGCACCTTTATGTTTGCTGCTGATCGCTTTTCCGCCGCCGATGATTTCGCCGCAACGTATCGTCAGATCGGTGGACGGGCGCTTAATGGTGCCCAGGTGCAACGAATGATCTCCTCGGTCTTTGCCACCATGCTGGCCGATTCCCGAGCTCCCCTTGGCTACGCTCAGTTTTCGCCGGTGCTCAGTTACCTGGAAGCTCTCCCGCTGTCGCGAGTTCTGCCGAAGAGTGAGTTGGTGTTGCTGGAGCAGGTTTTTGCGCTGCACGAGATTGGCGTGATTCCTGACACGCATAGCGAAGTCCTGCGCCAACTGCACCAAACTCATCGGCTAGGAGTTGTCTCGGATATCTGGTCAAAAAGTGACCGCTACTTGCAGGAGTTCGAGAGAGCCGGCATTCGCCAGTTGTTCGAGGTCATGGTGTTCTCGTCGGACCATGGCTGCCTTAAGCCATCCCCATATCTTTTTCACAAAGCCAGCGAAATAATTGCAGGTGATCTGACGAAGATTGTCTTCGTCGGCGATAGCCTCAGGCGGGATATTGCCGGCGCGCAGGCCGTGGGATTATCGACGGTTTGGCTCAACGCGAACGGGGACACGGTCGCGGGGCATAGGCCACGCCCTGATCTGGTCATTCAGGATTTGCGCGAATTGCTGGAGTGATTGTGAGACTGTCATGTTGTCGATGCCTACTCTAGAAACGGAACGATTACTCATCAGACCCTTTGTCGTGGACGACTTAGAGGCTATTCACCAGCTTCTCGACCTCGAGCTGCGCGAAGCCGACTTCGGCAGCGAGGGACCACAGACATTTGGCGCACGCCGGCAATGGTTGCACTGGACAATCCTCAGCTACGAGGAATTAGCCAAACTCTATCAGCCTCCCTATAGCGACCGCGCCATCATCTTGAAGCAGGACAATCGGTTGATTGGCACGTGCGGCTTTGTGCCGTGTTTAGCACCGTTCGGGCAATTGCGCGTCTTTCCCTCTACGAGCGAAAGCGTCGCTACGCATTCTTATTCCACCGAATTCGGCTTGTTTTATGCCATTGCCCCTGCCTCTCAACGCCAAGGATACGCGACTGAGGCGAGCAAAGCTCTGATTGCTTACGCCTTTGACGAGCTGCAACTCCAGCGCGTTGTGGCGACCACAACGCAGGCGAATATCGCCTCGATTAACGTGATGCAAAAGGTAGGCATGCAGATTACCAAAAACCCGTACCCCGACCCCCCCTGGCTCCAAGTGGTCGGCATCCTAGAAAACAACTCAGGAAGATAACAGAAGCAGGCCACGGCAAACGCAGAACCACGGAGCAATGAAGGAGAGTATGACAATGAGTTCACAGCCCTATGACCCGAGGCTCAACATTAAGCGCTCGGGCTATACCAGCCGCGGGTTTGCGGATCGTTATGATATATACCGCCCCACGCCACCGACTACCCTCCTCGACGTCTTGACGCAACTGGCACAGACGAAACGCCCCAGTCTTGTCGTTGATCTTGGCAGCGGGACGGGCCTCTCGACTGCTGTCTGGGCCGACCGTGCCCAACGCGTGATCGGCATTGAACCCAACGCTGACATGCGACGGCGAGCCGAAGAGCGCAATCAAGCACCGAATGTGCTCTTTCACGATGGCTTCGCCCACCAGACTGGAGTGCCTGCTGGGACAGCCGATATCGTCACCTGTGCGCAATCCTTTCATTGGATGGAGCCCGAGAGCACCTTTACCGAGGTGGCACGCATTCTCCGGCCTGGAGGTGTATTTGCTGCCTACGATTATGATTGGCCGCCGACCATGCACTGGGAGGTTGAGACTGCGTTCTTGGCGTGCATAGGGCAAGTCCACGAGCAAGAGCGTCAGCATCAGGTTGAAGACAACATGCAGCAGTGGGCAAAGACTGAACACCTCGCCCGCCTACGCGCGAGCGGCCAATTTCGTTACGCCAGGGAAATTCTGCTCCACAGTACCGGCATGGGCACAGCAGAAGGCTTAGTGGGGTTCGCTCGTACGCTTGGCCATGTCACGCGCATGCTGGACTTAGGCTTTAGTGACGCAACGCTTGGTCTCGACGACTTGCGGCAGGTAGCCGAGCGCACGATAGATGACGGTGGTGTGCCCTGGTATTTCAGCTACCGCATTCGGGTTGGGGTGAAGTAAGCCGCCAATGGGGATCTCTTGGCAAAGTTTTCAGTTCATTTGGCCAAACTCAATTTGCGGCGCCTGAGAGTCGAAGCGTAATTTTATGCAAACCGATGCGCCGAGAGATATGCCTGCATTGCTTGGCGACCGCCGTTAATCAGGGCCTCCAATTTCTCCGCGGACATGTCGAATTCGGTGGTTCCGTAGCCTTTCGCTGGCACTCGACAAATCTCATCTTGGTGTTGCCGGATGGCGTCGTTATCCCGAGCCTCTGTCATAGTGTCAATGAGTCGGGTCACGCGCTGCACGGTCCGCAGACGTGTGGCGAGTTGCGGTTTGTTGCCCTCCGCGGAAACCCCCGGCACCGATAAGGTCTCATCAATCAACAAGCCGAGATTTCGTGCGGCGTTTGGATCTGCCCCACCCATAATGTCGTCATCTCGTTCCGCTATCAGGCGAATGGGAAAGTTTGACAAAACTCCACCATCAACGATGGCATTCCCTGCTTTGGGTCTCTTGAGATATAGTCCCCAGCTTTCTTCCCACAGTACGGCCTGCCACACAAACGGGATGCTCATCGACATACGCACCGCCAACGCCACGGGACATTGGGGCGCCGTCCGATGATTAAGGACGAGCATTTCCTTATCGGTGGTGTCTGAGGCAACTAACGAAAGGTCTGCGCCAGTCTTCGTGTGGAAGTCCTGGAGCGTATCGTCCTTGCCTATCCCCTTCCCTTTTAACTGCTCGGAGAGCCAAGCAAGGAAGGCTTTCCCAACAAACAAGCCCCCACACTCTTCAAAGGAAAATAGTTGAGCATAGAGCGAGGTATGCAAGAGCGCGTCCAATACTCCCCGATCTAACTTCCCTAGTACTCTCCCGAGCAGGCCTGGCTGTACACTGTTAAAAGCCTCCATGGTCTCGCTTTGGTCAATAACGGAGTCAGAGAAATCGTCTTTTGTTGGCTTATCCATAAACGTCGAGAAGCGCGGTTTCCCATCCGACAGTCGTTCTGTCACTGCAGCTCGGAGTTCTGCTGGGGTGAACTTTGCGGCTAAGAGGGTTGCGGTAATCGCCCCGGCAGATGTGCCAATAAGTCGGCCGGGAGTATGCCCCGCTGCACTAAAGGCTTCTAACGCGCCAACGAATGCGATTCCCTTTGCTCCGCCTCCTTCAAAAACCATATCGAAAGTTGCCATTTTGCCCCCCTATGTTAGAAAAATCCTAGAACACCAAACTACTTTGTAAAGTTCGGGAGATGATTCTCAACGGGCGCACGAAGATCAGGTCTTGGAATTATGCCTCACAACTTCGCAAGCTGTCAAACGCGAGTGAAGAAGGGTGGGACATATCCCCATAAGCGCCAAGTTAAAGTTTTATTCGGGTTCGCTGACATGTCTTTGCTCTCGTGGATACTCATGAGCACGCTCGCCGCGCCGCCTACTACGTAGTAGGAGTCATTGAGGGCCAGGGCCCGTTGCCCCCCGCCACGGCCAGCGCCAACGTCTGGGTAGCTGGGCTGTGTTGAGAGAGCCACTGCAACCAGTAACTGACAGCCAGGTTAGAGCGAAGTGGCGTGCGCTGTGCGCACGCCAGATTTGTTTATGCGCAGCGAAGAATCTCACCGCAGCGAACACGAGCACGAGAGACGAGGAACGAAATGTTTCACTCTCCTACGGAGCATGCAGTGCATTGCCACAGAGGGAGCGTGTTCGTGGTTCGTGAGCGTGCTCGTTTTCAATCTCTTACGGAGCATGCAGTGCCTTTCCACTTCACGTGGAAGAGGTAGCTTTAGGCTGAGGCTTTCGTGTAAAGAATAAATGTCAGACAGGAGATTTTCTCATGCCATCGCACCGCTTATCCGTCCGTATCACCCCAGAACTGGAGCGCCGCATCCGCCAGCGCGCTCGTGTTGCCGGGAGACGGCCGTCAGCCGTTGTGCGGGAAGTGTTGGAGCAACATTTCGCTGAACCGGCCGCAGCTCCTTCGTGTTGCGACTTAGCGCGTGAAGCGGGTGTGATCGGCTGTGCCGCTGATGCGCCCCCCGACCTCAGCACGAACCCCAAATACTTTGCAGGCTTCGGCGAACCGTGACGACCGGCGTGCTCCTGGATACCGGCCCGCTGGTGGCGATCTTGTCACGGAAGGATTCCTACCACCGCGCGTGTGTCGCCCAGTTGCGCACGATCACACCGCCCCTCGTGACCTGCTGGCCGGTGATCGCGGAAGCCGCCTGGCTACTGAGGCAACAGTCGGCGGCCGTGCAACGGTTGCTCTCGAGTTTTACCAAGGGATGGATCAAGCTGCTTGCCTTAGAAGAACGCGATGCCGAGCCGATCGGCAAGATTCTGCAGCGGCATCGGAAGCTCAACGCCCAACTTGCTGATGCAGCGTTAGTACACCTGGCCGAGCGTGAAAGACTCGACACGGTGTTCACCCTCGACCGTCGCGACTTTTCTGTGTACCGGTTCTCAGGGAACCAGAGTTTCCATCTTTTACCGGAGTGAAAAACCGATGCCGACACCGTACACGAACAAGAGGAAGAGGAAATCATCCGCATTATCTCCGCCCGGAAAGCGACCAAGCATGGGCGTAGAGCCTATGAAGAAGGATAAAGCCGCCGCAAAGCGCAAGGCCGAACTGAAAGCGTTAGCCTCATTGCCGGACGCGGACATTGATACGCGCGCTATTCCCGAGGTGACCGATTGGCATGGTGCGGTGCGAGGGAAGTTCTACCGGCCCGTGAAGGAGCCCATCAGCATTCGTGTCGACGCCGATGTCCTGGCGTGGTTTCGCGCTCAGGGTGAGAAGTATCAGTCGCGCATCAATGAAGCATTGCGAGAGTACATGCATCAGCATCAGAGACGCGCGTAAAATGTCATGAGTCGATCTCGCAAAAAGCTGCCCTTCAGTGGCATCACCACCGCGGCGTCGGAAAAAGAGGACAAACGACGTGCCAATCGTAAAGAGCGGCGCCTCAACAGGCAAACTTTGTGCGCGACGGCCGATGATACGCTCCTGCGCAATAAGCGTGCGGTGGGTAACCCGTGGCTGTTTGCCAAGGATGGCAAGAACCGCTTCGACCCACACGCGTACCCCCATTTGGTGCGGAAATAGCTATGGTAAGGAAAAGGACCTCTCACCGCTGGAGAGATTTGCCTGAGAAGAAGCTGACGCCACCTCAGCTCGAACAGCTTGATTGCGACACAGAGCGTTTCAATCTCCTACGGAGCATTCAGTTCATTTCCAGTAACCGTTCAGCGTTCAGCCGGTCAGCTTTGCGTCCGGATGGCATCTTATAGTTGACCTTTGACCATCACTTCAACCCCGCCTTGCGCAGGGCGGCCAGATGACGCTCCAACACCGCCGGGTCTTTAATAGGCTCTCTCTGCGTGTGAACCTCTAGCGAGAACTGGGGGTTAATCCGCAAGACTTCTGCCGCCTCCGCCCGGGCCTCTGCCTCTCGGCCCAATTCGCTATAGGCTGCAGCCAGGTGCAGATGAGTGCCCAGTTGACCGGGATAACGGCTGAGAAATTGCTTCAGGGGAGCAATCGCCGCCTCCGGCTTCCCGGCCAGGCAATAGGCAGCGCCGAGGCTGCCTAAGTGCCTGGCCACAACATAGGGCTTGCGGCGCAGCGCTTGCTCCACCATCCGCAGGGCTTCCTCCGGCCTGCCTGCCCGGCTCAGCGTCTCAGCCAGAAACGCAGAGCCAAAAGCATCGGTGGGGTCGAGAGCAACGGCCCGCTCCATTTCCGCGAGGGCTTGTTCGTACTGCTTTTGCCACAGATAGACAGTACCCAAGGACGCGTGACCCAAGGAGGAAGTGTCATTGAGGGCGAGGGCCCGTTGTGCCGCCGCCAATGCTTGCTCTAATGTGTGGGTGTCCGCATCCCGTTGAGAGGCCCACTGCTGCACGTAGCTGTTAGCCAGGGTGAAGTGGGCATACAGAAGATTGGGGCCGCGACTGGTAGCTTCCTTCAACGCAGCAACTGCCTCGGTATACCGCCCGGTCAACCAGTAGGTCCAGCCCAAGTCCCCTAAATAGAAAGGCGGATAGTGAGGGTCGAGCCGTAGCGCCTGCTCTACCAGCGGCAGAGCTTCTGCCGGCCGGCCCGCGAAGGTCAGTACCACCCCCTGTCGGTTGTAGCTGAGAGCATTGTTGGGATCGAGGGCGATAGCCCGCTCCCCTTCCGCGATGGCTTGGTCATACTGCTGGCGCTGGGCGTAGACTTGGCTCAAGAGCGAATGGGCTCCCGGCAGAGCGTCGTCCAAAGCCAGGGCCTGTTGCCCCAGCGCCAACGCGCGCTCCAGGGTCTGAGGGTCAGCACTCCAGCGCCAGAGCCATTCCAGCAAATAGGTGATACCCAGCGATACGTACGCATCCGCGTACTGCGGGTCCAGCGCCACGGCCTTCTCAAACATCTGTCGCGCTTGGGCATTTCCTTCCTTCGTGGTGCGTCCAAAATACTCCGTCCCGCGCAAGAAGGCGTCATAGGCCTCCAGGTTGTCGGTGTGTTTGCGTACGATGTATCCTTGCTCCTGCAAGGTGAGCTGCAGCTTTAGCGTCGTCACGATCTTCTGCACGATCTCGTCTTGCAGCGTCAGGATATGCTGCAAAGGCCGGTCGTAGCGCTCCGACCACAGGTGATAGCCCGTGGTGGCATCGATCAACTGCGCCGTGATCCGCACCTGATTGTCGGCCTTGAGCACACTCCCTTCCAACACGTAGCGCACGCCCATCTCACGCCCTACCTCCTGCACCTTCATGCACCTTCACCGCCTTGCCTTTGTAGGTGAAGGCGGAGTTGCGGGCGATGACAAACAGGCTGGAGATCTGGGAGAGGTCGCCGGTCAGCACGTCGGTGAGGCCGTCGCTGAAATACTCCTGCTCAGGGTCGCCGCTCATGTTCACGAAGGGTATGACAACGATGGAGGGTTTGTCGGGCAAGGGAAGCGCGGGCGCTTCCTGAGTAATGAGGACTGAGGACTGAGGACTGAGTGGGGGACGAGTAAAGTGGCGGACGGTCACGATCACACCGACGATGAGCATTAGCCCTGCCACAGTCACTACGATCCAAGAACGGTGGGCGATGCCCACCCTACGGGACTTGGAACCTTGAACCTTGAACGTTGAACGCTGAACTTCAGACACCGGACTGCCAGACTCTTCCAACCGTATCCGATAGACCCGCACCGGCTTCTTGATGTTCTTAACCGCCTGTTCACCGAGGTTCTCGTACTGCAGGGGAAGCTTAGTCTCGACTTGGTCATAGACCGTGCCCGAGAGGCAGATGCCCCCAGGCTCGGCTAGGCTCTCTAACCGGGCGGCGATGTTCACGCCGTCGCCATAGATGGTCTCACCTTCGACCATCACATCGCCCAGGTTAATGCCGATGCGAAACTCCATGCGCTGTTCGGGGGGCAGCACCGTGTTTTCAGTCCCTAACGTCGTCTGCATCGCCACGGCGCACTGCACGGCATCGACTACGCTGGCAAACTCGGCTAACACACTGTCCCCAGCGGTGCCGACAATGCGGCCGCGATGCTGCGCGATCCGTGAGTCGATGAGCTGCCGATAGGCGGTCAGGGTACGCAGGGTGCCGACTTCATCCTCGCCCATGAGGCGGCTATAGCCTTTGACATCGGCGCTGAGGATGGCGGCGAGCTTGCGTTCGCTGCCTACCGAAGGTGTGCGTGCGGGGTGGGCTTCGTTACCCATAGACGCGATTATCCTGCGGACGGCTCACAAGGTCAACAATGAGGTTTGACAATACAAGCACACTCGGAGTAAGGAGAAAACTCAGGATGCAAAAGGAGGCTGAACATGTCGTACGATTTACTCATTAAGAATGGCACCGTGGTGGATGGCACTGGCGCACCGCGGCGTCGCGCCGATGTGGCGGTGGCCGACGGCCAGATCGCTGAGATTGGCAAGATTACAGACGGCGCTAAGAAAGTCATTGATGCTTCAGACCTGATCGTGGCGCCGGGGTTCATCGACCCGCATACGCATTACGACGCGCAGATTTGTTGGGACCCGCTGCTGAGCTGTTCAAGCTGGCATGGGATAACCAGTGTGGTGATGGGCAACTGTGGGGTGGGACTGGCTCCCTGCCGGCCAGAGGTGCGGGAGATCGCCGCCTGGGACCTCGTCAACGTCGAAGCCATTCCTTTCGACGTTCTTACCAAAGGTATCACCTGGGACTGGATCACTTTTCCCGAGTACATGCAGGCCGCGCAGAAACGTGGTTCCGGCATCAACCTGGGCTTCCTGGCGCCGCTGACGCCTTTCCGTCACTTTGTCATGGGCGAGGAGTCAATGGACCGAGCGGCAACGCCGGCAGAGATCGCGCAGATCAAGGCCCTGCTGAAAGAGGCCGTGGGTGCAGGGGCGTTTGGCTTCACCACAACCAACATCCCGCAGCACATTGGTTACAAAGCCCGTCCTCTGGCGTGCCGGCAGGCCAGTCGTGAGGAGTTAAAAGCTTATGCCAACGTGCTTAAAGAGTTGGGCAGGGGAGCGATTGAGCTGGCACTCACTACTTCTGCTGGGGAAATTTCCGAGCAAGAGTATGACCTGCTCGATTTCCTCCTGACCGAGAGCGGGCGACCGGTCACGTGGCTGGGAGTGATCAGTCGCGACGATAAGCCTGAGGCTGGGCCAGAGATGCTGCGTAAGGCCGAGCCGCTGATTAAGCGCGGCGGGGTTCCGCAGGTGACTTGCCGGCCCTTTGTCATTCAAATCGACCTGCGTAACCCGTTTATCTTTGCCAATCATCCCTCTTGGAATCCCGTGTTCAACCGCTCACCGGAAGAGCAGGCGCGAGTCTACCGTGATCCGGCTTTTCGTCAGGCGTTCCGCAAGGAGCTAGAGACGCCGCGCATCTTCTCCGGTCGCTGGGAACGGCTAGAGGTCAAAGAGGTGAGCAACCCGGCAATGAAGCCACTAGAAGGAAAAACCGTAGCCGAGATCGCTCGGGAACGGGGCAAGGACGGGCTCGATACCTTTTTGGATTTGGCTCTCGAAGACGACCTGAAAATCCAGTACACCATCGTGCTCTTCAACGCCAATGAGGATCTGATTCCCGAACTGATCACCGACTCGCGCGCCCTGATTGGTCTGTCTGACGGCGGTGCGCATGTGGACATGCTGTGTGACGCCGGTTATTGCACCTATCTGCTGGGCACCTGGGTACGAGACAAACAGGTGATGACGCTTGAACGAGCGATCCAGCGTATCACCTCCGAGCCGGCAGGGTTCTTCGGTATCCACAGAAGAGGCCAGTTAGCAGTGGGAATGGCGGCAGACATTGCCATCTTTGACTACCACACTGTCGGTTCAGCGAAACGGCCAGAGATGCGGTACGATTTGCCTGGTGGTGGCCGCCGTCTGGTGATGCCTGCACACGGTGTGCAGTACACCGTCGTCAACGGCCAAGTGCTCTATGCTGAACAGCAACACACCGGCGCCCTACCCGGCCAGGTGTTGCGTTCAGGTGGACTGTGAGAGGAGTAGATTATGGCAGGCTGTTTAGACGGCGTTAAAGTGCTCGATCTGGGGCGGTATCAGGCCGGCCCCAGATGCGCGATGATCCTGGGCGACCTGGGCGCGGAAGTCATCAAAGTTGAGGAACCAGGTGGGGACGAATCCCGCGGCTTGGGTCGTGTGTATTGGTCGGCGTATAACCGCGGCAAGAAAAGTATCACGCTTAATCTTCGCAGTGAGCAAGGCAAAGCGCTGCTGAGAGAGCTGGTGCCGAAAGTCGATATGCTGTACGATCCGATTGGTCAAGCCATGTCAGGATTAATGAATTTCACCGGGCCTCCGGATGGTCCGCCGGTGATGACGAACTCGCCGATCATCGACCGTATTACGGCCTTGCACGCGACGATTGGCGCCCTCGCGGCCCTCCACCGTCGCGATATGACCGGCCAGGGCCAAGCCCTGGACGTTTGTCTCCTCGACACCGGCTATACCTTGATGGAGATTCCCATCTCCCAGTACCTCCTCAGCGGTCACGAACCCCAGAAGCACGGCAATCGTGCCGGCGGCATCGCCCCCTGTAACACCTACAAAGCCCGAGACGGCTGGGTGTATCTGTTGGCTGTGCCCCAACACATGTGGGGGCGGGTGTGTCGCGCCATTGGGCGAGAAGATCTCCAGGATGACCCGCGCTTCGCCACTATTCCCGGTCGCGCGACCCATGCCGAAGAGATCGACGCCATGGTCGCAGCATGGGTAAAGGACAAGACCGTCGCTGAGGTGGTAACGATACTCGAACGTGCTGAAGTGCCCGTCGGACCGGTCCACACCATTGCCCAAGCGGCGCAAGATCCGCATCTGTGGGAACGGAAAATGTTGGTGGAAAGTGAAGACCCGGATACCGGACGAACCTTCGTCCCTGGTCTCACGGTCAAATTCTCCGACACCCCTGGTGCGGTCGGTCCTATCCCGCGCCCCGGTGAGCATAATGAGGAAGTGTACTGCAGGCTGTTAGGTCATCACCCGCAAGATCTGACAAGCTGGCAAAAGGAGGGAGCGATCTGAGCGGTCGAGCCCTTGGTCTCGGCCAAGGGCTGGTCACCCCAGAACAGTTTTCACTCGGATATGTCCTCTGCTGGGAGCGCGGGCGTCCCGCCCGCTT
>JACQEL010000135.1 GCA_016200595.1 Deltaproteobacteria bacterium | reverse complement strand
GATACCACCGCCGCTGCGGAGCAGCGACTTCTTCAGGGTCCCGACCAGATCAATATGCATGGGGTCGCCATACACATAAGGTCGGACTTCGTCGAGTTTAATCTCGGCAACCCCGCGATGATCGGCGGAATGCATGCCACTGCGGTCACGCAATAAGTTGGCGTAGATATCCTGGAGCGCCAACTGGCCCAAACGGCGCACCCCTTTGGGCGAGAGCGCAACGCGGCCTTCCTTGTAGATGAGAAAGCCGGCCTCCTCCAGCATCGCCTGCATTTGCTGGAGGTTCTCGAGGTCTTGCCAGGCCCCTTGGCCCATGAGTTGGCGCAATTCCTCGGGGTCGATATTGTCCATGCGCCCAGAGAGCAGATTCTGCTCCATTTGCTGGAGTTGCTGCATCTCGTCCATGAGTTCGAGAGTCTGCTGGTAATCGAGCGGCTGCGGTCCGTTAAACAGGTCTTTGTAGCGACGCTGGAAATCTTCCACACCGCGAATGTTGTTGAATTCCTGCATCAACTCATTGAAGGCTTGCTGCGCGTCCGCATCCTCGAACTCATAGCGCGAGAGCTTTTCCATTTGATCGCTGAGGCGCTGCGGCAGATGTTTGAGGAAATTCTCCTTCTCGTTCAGTTGCGGCTTCTGCGGCCGGCGCTCCGCCAGAGTCTGCTTTTCCTGGTTGAGAATTTCCTCAAGCTTTTGCTGCATTTCATCGAGCGACGAGCGCAAGTTCGATTCGCGATACCGCTTGCGCATCTCCTCGCGCAGTTCGCGCACGAGATCGTCGAGCCCTTTGAGTTTGCCTTCCTCGCCCTCCACCCCTTGGCGCATCAACCAATCCATGGCCTGTTGGAGATCGTCGGTCTTCCCCAGATGTTCGGCCAGCTTTTCAAACAGCTGATCTGCCGACAGCCGCACCCGCTGGCTGCCGTCCCACTCTGAGTATCGTATAGTGATCATGCGCTACGCCCGGTAAGTGTACCGTCCTCCCTCGCGCTCTTTGTTAAGCTTTTGATGCAAGTGGAGTCCTTCCAGAATAAACTCGGCCGCCGAGGCAACCACCGCCGGCCTCTCGCCCGTTGCCACAGCATTGACCGCTTCACTGAGCCCAGGAATATTTCGTACATCTTCGAGGTAGCCGGAGGCAGGCATCTCGTCCGAGACCTTCACTCCCCAGCCATTGGCAAAGTAGGCAATCGCGGGCTTCAGCGAGTCGAGTTTGGCATAACGGTCAAAGACTTTGAGGATCGCGCGGTTGACCAAGCGCTCAATGAGGTCCTCTTCCCGCTTCTCTTCTCCCATATATTCGAGCTCGATCTTTCCAGCGGTCGAAGCTGACAGCGCGTGCAAGTCGCTGATGCGCGGGACAATCTCTTTCTCCCCCAAGCGCACGGTCCGTTTCTCGGCGTTGCTCAAGATACTTTCGAGATTGTTGATCGTCATGCGCACGCTGACCCCGGAAGATTGGTTGATCTCATTGGAGCCGCGGGCCTCCATGGTCAACTGGGCGAGGATTTCCTTCATGAAGTGAGGAATGTGCAGCGTCAGTTCTCCACGGGGAAAACTCGTGGCCTCTTGATCCATGATGGCGATTTCGTGATCGAGCGAGCGTGGATAATGGGTACGGATCTGCACGTCGAAGCGATCTTTCAGCGGGGTGATGATCCGTCCGCGACTCGTATAGTCCTCAGGGTTGGCACTGGCGACAATCACGATGTCAAGCGGCAGGCGGATCTTGAAGCCTTTGATCTGAACGTCTTTTTCCTCCATCAAATTAAACAGCCCAACCTGCACCTTCTCGGTCAAGTCGGGGAGTTCATTAATGGCGAAGATGCCGCGGTTCGTGCGCGGAATGAGGCCGTAGTGAATGGTCTCCTCGTCAGCCAAATAGCGGCCCTCGGCCACCTTGATGGGATCAACCTCACAGATGAGGTCAGCGACGGCAACGTCTGGGGTGGCCAATTTCTCGGCATAACGATCATCGCGCCCCAGCCAGCGAATCTCGAGGTCGTCGCCGCGCTCGACGGCCAAGCGTCGGCCTGACGGGGTGATGGGCGCCAACGGATGTTCCGGGATCTCGGCGTCGCGAATGATGGGG
Organism: Deltaproteobacteria bacterium; assembly: GCA_016200595.1. Lineage (GTDB taxonomy): Bacteria > Desulfobacterota > Binatia > Bin18 > Bin18 > JACQEL01. Next base: position 4,514 of record JACQEL010000135.1, on the reverse strand, counting down.
ACGTACTCGTCGAGCAGAGAGATCAGCCCGCGGATGACCCGCGATTTCGCTTGGCCACGTTCACCGAGAAACACCATGTGATGTCCTGCCAGAATCGCGTTCTCGACTTCTGGGATTACGGTGTTATCGTAGCCGATGATCCCGGGCAAAATACGTTCACGGGAAGCCAGCATGCGCAGCAGGTTCGCGCGCATCTCTTCGCGGACTGGGAGCACACGGTAGCCCGCCTTCTTCAGGTCTCCTACAGTGCGAACGTTCTGACGGAAGGCTTCATCTATTTTTATGTGTTGCACGAGAATACTCACCTCTGATGAGATTGATGAACAGCGCCCCCCTGCGGTAGTGGCGAGGAGGCAAAATACGGTCGCAGCCGGTCGTAGCTCTCCAGCAAATGCTGGGGCATGACGCGCACCGCGCCCACCACCGGCATGAAATTCGTATCTCCGACCCAACGCGGCACCACATGCCAATGCACATGGTCCGCGATCCCAGCGCCGGCACAGGTCCCGAGATTCATGCCGACATTGATCCCTTGCGGGCGAAACGCGGTTTCGACCACCGTTGTGGCCCGGCGGAGTAGGGCCATGAGGTCATGGAATTCGTCCTCAGGCAGATCAGCGAGTTGGGCGGTGTGACGATGGGGGGCGATCAGCAGATGGCCATTGGTATAGGGGTATTTATTCAACATGACGCGAGTGTGAGGAGTGACCCCTAAGATCAGCGCAGAGCGCAACACGGAGTCGTCGGGTGGAATACAGAAGATACAACTGTCCGCTTTAGGCGCCTCGATATACTGCATCCGCCAGGGCGCCCACAGGACTTCCAGTCCTTCTGCGCTGTGGCCACGTTCCTCAGCCACTGACTCCTCGCCTCATGCTCGCATCTTCCTCTGTCTCGTCTTCGTCGTCTGCAGTTTCGTCTTCCACAGCGAGGCCCTCGGCGTCGGTCGGCTGATCGTCGACGCGCAAACGCAATTCTTTGCCGACCTTGAAGAGCGGGACCTTTTTCGCCGCCACCGATACCACGGTCCCGGTCCGCGGGTTGCGTCCTTCACGGGAGGGGCGCTGTTTGACGATAAAGCTGCCAAACCCGCGGATCTCAATGCGCTCTCCCTTCGCCAGGGCATCGGTCATACTGTCGAAGACCGCGTTGACGATCACCTCAGCATCCCGCCGTGAGAAGCGAGGATACTGCTGTGCTACTTCTTCAATCAAGTCCCGTTTGGTCACCGTCGTGCCTTCCCTCTCATGATAGTTGTGGTCCTAAATACAGCAGCCGCACCCCGGAGCCTTCTCCCCACAACTCTTCCCCGAGCCACTCTGACAGCAGTCGTTGCCACCAGACCCGTCTTTTCCCCTCAGCACGAATCACTTGCGGTTCTCCGGTGATTCCAGCTTTCTCCGCCGCTAAGGAGATCGCATCCTGAAAATTGCCGAGTTGGTCAACTAAGCCCAACTGTAAAGCCTGCTCGCCTGAGTACACGCGTCCATCCGCTAAGGTCTTGACCTTGGCCTCATCCATATGTCGGCCGGTGGCCACGGCAGAGATGAACTGCTTGTGCACATCATTCAGCATCGAGTCGAGAATCCGCCGTTCTTCCACGGACATTTCGCGCAACGGCGAGCCGAGATCCTTATAGGTCCCAGCCTTGATGACAACCCCTTTCACCCCCAGCTTCTCCAGCAATCCTTGCACGTTGACCGTTTCCATAATGACGCCAATGGAGCCGGTGATCGTACCAGGGTTCGCCACGATGACACTACAGGCACTCGCGATGTAATACCCACCCGAGGCAGCAACCCCACCGAGCGAGGCGATAATCGGCTTTTTCTCTTGGAGGCGGGTCAATTCGCGGTAAATCTCCTGCGACGGGACGACTCCACCACCAGGAGAGTCCACCCGCAAAACTACGGCGCGAATATGGTCGGTCTTGGCAAAGCTGCGGATGGTCTCAATGATTTTATCCGCGCCATTAATGACCCCCTGTACCTCGATCACGCCCACCGCATCCGACCATAGCCCTGCGCCCTGTTGCCCACCACCGAAATACGCCAACAGCAACGCCGTGAGGACGAAAACCAAGAGAAAGGCGCCGAGAATACTGATGCCCCGGCCAATGGTGTGCCTGCGTGGCACCGTTACCTCCTTACCTATCTCTCCGCCGACTCCCGCGCTCTTCCCCCTCATCGCGGTCCAGGCGGAACTCTTCGGGCATCACATCTTCCAGAGAGAAACGCGCCTCTTCGCGCTCGCGCCGGAGATAGGCTTCCATTTCCGCCCGTTCTTCACTACGACGCAACGCTTTGATGCTGAGCCCCACTTTGTGCTCGCGCGGGTCGATGTGAATGATCTCAGCTTCTACCTCTTTGTCGACTTGAAAAAGCGCTGACGGTTTTTCCACACGCTCGTTGGAAAGCTGGGAAATATGGATCAACCCTTCGATCCCTTCCTCGATTTCCACAAACACGCCAAAGTCGGTCACACTGGTCACTTTGCCTTGAATACGAGTGCCCACCGGGTGACGTTGGGTTAAGGTGGTCCAGGGATTCGCCTCAGCCTGTTTGATACCCAAGGACACCCGCTCGTTCTCCACGTCTACGCCTAAGACGACCGCATCGACCTCGTCTCCCTTCTTGTACAGTTCCGAAGGGTGCTTCACTTTCTTGGTCCAATGCAGGTCCGAGATGTGCACGAGGCCGTCAATGCCTTCCTCAATTTCCACAAACACGCCAAAGTCGGTCACGCTCTTGATTTTTCCATGAATGCGGCTGCCCACGGGATGGTTGAGCCGCACGAGTTCCCAGGGATTGGGGCCGACCTGCTTGAGCCCAAGTGAGATGCGCCGATGGGCTTCATCGATGTCGAGAATGACGACCTCAATCTCAGCGCTAACCGACAAGAGTTTCGCCGGGTGGACTACCCGCTTGGTCCACGACATCTCGGACACATGTAAGAGGCCCTCGACGCCTTGTTCCAATTCGACGAAGGCCCCGTAATCGGTCAAACTCACGACCTTGCCTTGCACGCGACTGCCCACAGTGTAGCGTTCGGTCGCCGAGCGCCAGGGGTCAGGGACGAGCTGCTTCATGCCCAGGGAGACTCGCTCACGTTCGGCATCATACTTGAGCACGACGACTTTGATCTTTTCACCAACTGTGACTACTTCTGAGGGGTGTCCGATCCGGCCCCAGGACATATCGGTGACGTGCAGCAATCCGTCGATTCCCCCGAGGTCAACGAAGGCCCCGTAATCGGTAATGCTCTTCACCGTTCCTTCGAGAATCACCCCTTCCTCGAGCAGTTTGAGAGTTTCTTCCCGCAGCGTCTCGCGTTCCTGCTCCAAGACGGCGCGGCGGGACACGACCACATTGGCGCGGGCGCGATTGTACTTGAGGACGGCAAATTTGCCCCGGCGGCCGACAAACCGGTCGAGGTCGCGGACCGGGCGGAGATCAACATGTGACCCCGGCAGAAATGCTGCCACTCCAATATCGACCTTCAGCCCCCCTTTCACCTTGCCGACAATCATCCCTTCGACCGTGCCCTTATGCAGGTATGCCTCCTCAATGTGGTGCCACACGCGGTGCTGTTCCGCTTTCGCGCGCGACAGCACGATGCCTTCTTGCTCAGAATCGGCCGCGTCAAAAAAGACCTCGATCTCGTCGCCTTCTTTGACGGCGAGCCGGCCATCACGTTGGCGGAACTCGTTCACCGGAATCCGCCCTTCAGATTTATAGCCAATATCAACGGTAACGAATTCTGGACCGATCTCCACTACCCGCCCGCGAACAATCTCCCCCGGTTTCACTGAGCGGAGACTTTCCTCGAACATCTGACCGAAGTCTTCGCCCATCCCGCTGCCTTTTGGTCGAACAGTTTCTAAGAACTCTCCCTTTTCTTCTTGTTCCATGTTTACGGTGTACCCCCTAAGAGTCTCCCTGACCCCTCGCCTCTCCATATCCTCCTCTCCGCCAGGTTGCAAGAGCTACGACGGTTAGTTTTCTCTTCTGCCATCGCCACTTGCACGTTCCTGCACATAGTCCGCCATAGTGCGCACGACTTCGGCGAGAGGGAGGGGGGTGGTATCAATCACCACCGCATCTGCCGCCTGCTGTAAGGGTGCATGCTCGCGCCCACTGTCCCGTCGGTCACGCTCGGCTATTTCCTGGACCGTCGTAGTCAGATTGACTGGTGTTCCTTGGTGCTGCAACTCAGCGTATCGTCTGCGTCCTCGTTCTTCAGGTGAGGCATCAAGATAAAATTTCACATCGGCATCGGGAAAAATTATAGTGCCAATGTCACGACCTTCCATGACGACTCCACCATCTTTGCCGAGGTCCCGCTGCAAGGCGAGAAGACTCTGACGCACCACCGGGTGGGCCGAGACTTTGGAGGCCATCTGGCTAATCTCTGGTCTGCGGATGTCGGTTGTCAGGTCACGCTCACCTAGCAGCAGACGTAAACCTCCTGCCCCTGTAACGAACCGTAGCGCGAGGCTGTGACAGAGAGCCGTC
>JACQEL010000159.1 GCA_016200595.1 Deltaproteobacteria bacterium | reverse complement strand
TGGAGGCCAACCTGCAAGCCGCGCGGCTGCTCACCTGGCGTGCTTCGTGGATGATGGATCAGGGGATCCACAACAGTCTAGAGGCATCTATGGCGAAGGCCAAGGCAGGCTTGGTGGTCACGCAGGTCACGCAGAAGGCCGTCGAACTGCTAGGTCCACTCGGCTACTCACGTAAACTGCTGTTGGAGAAATGGATGCGCGACGCCAAGATCAACGACATTTTCGAAGGCACGGAACAGATCAATCTCTTAATTATCGCACGTCGGATTCTGGGTTATTCAAGTAAAGAATTGAGTTGAGGAGGGAGCAGGGCTCACCCTCAGTTCCAAAATGACAGGAGAGTGAAATCAGCAGAATGGCCTACTCTTTCGTTGCCAGCTCTTCTAGCAGCACTCGCGCTTCCTTGAGGTCTGCGGTGTCAAATCCTTCGGTAAACCAACCATAAATCTCCGCCAACAGTTGGTGGGCTTCTTGCTTCTTGCCCTGCCGAGACCAGAGCCGGCTCAAACTCATTCCGGCTTTCAATTCTAACAACTTGGCGCCCTGTCGGCGGGCCAGCTCTAGGGCACGACGGAAACACTCCTCCGCTTCCCATTGCGGATTGCGGCTTCCAGGTTGTGGATTATCACCTTTGCCCTCCGCACCTGGCATGTTGCCGTGTTGCAGTGTCAGTTCTCCGGTTAACCAGGATAGCCATATTTCCTGTGATCCTTGTCCGGTGCGCCGCGCCAGCTCCAAGGCTTCCCGTACCACTTCTACCCCTTCTTCCGGCCGTACTGTCGCTCTATACGCCTCCCCTAACAGGCCCAACAGCAGCGGTCGTCCTAACTGCGCTCACGTCTCTTGGTAGACCTCCAACCCTTGTCGTATCTGCGCAATCCCCACCTCCCCTTGCCCCTGTCGCGCTAACGCCCACCCGCGTAACGCCATCGCCTGCGCCTCCCAGTGGACAAACGCGCACTCGGCCGACAACGCTATCGCCTTCTCTGCCAGTTCCTGCGCCACCTGCACCTCCCCCCGCACGCTATGCAGCAACGCCCCGATGAAGGCAGTAATGACTGAGGTCAAGGGATGCTCCAACTCGTGAGCTAACCTCAGCGCCTCTTGACTGAGCACCGCGGCCTGTTCCGCATACCCAAGTGTCAACCGCACCCGCGCACCAAAAGACAGGCACAGGGCATGCAACCGTGCATGCGTCTGCAAGCTGCACAGCGCCAGCCCCTGCTCCAAGTGCCGCCACGCCCGCTGCGGTTCTCCCAATGCCGACAAGGTCGGCCCCAGCACCGCGTGCGCTACCCCCAACAACCCCGGTTCTTGCAGCCGCTCGGCTACTTCCACCATCTGCTCGCCGAGCTCCCGTGCGGTCGGCAATTCCCCCCGCACGAAGTAATATCCCTGTAGCCCCCACAGCGCCCACACCAACTGCGGTGTGGCCTCCGCCTGGCGGCATAACTCCAAGGCCCGGCTGTAGCTCCGCTCCACCTCTGCTGCCGCATACCCCTTGGTGGCCACGAGCGCTAAGCCTAACCCAATCCGCAACCCAATTTCGTGCTGCAGCCGCTCCGGCGTATCTGCCATGACCTTTAGTGACTCTAGGCCTTGGTTGAGGTGATTGATCGCTTCCTGATAGGCACAGCGCTGCAGCGCCGTCTTAGCCGCCCGCTGTCGATAGTGTACCGCCCGGCGATAATCCCGCCCTTGCTCAAAGTGGACAGCGAGTTCCCCAGCGATCTCTTTTGCCCGATCGCCATAGCCCGCCTCCCGCCGCTCGCCGATGCGGCGATGGAGAGGGAGCCGCTGCCCAGCGGTCAGCCGCTCGTACAACACGTTTTGATACAACGTATGGATGAAAGCGTAAGAGCCGGCCACCGTACCGTCCGGCCACTCGTCCACTCCCCACGAACGGAGAAACTGACTGCCCCGTGCCAACTCCGCACACCGCTCTTCGCTCTGCGCCACATCTTCCCCTAAGCCCGCCGCCACCGTTGCGGCCGAGAAGGCCACCCCGGCCACACTCGCGACTTCGAGCACGCGTTGTTCGGCAACGCTGAGCCGTGCGATTTGCTTCTCAATCATCTGCCGCAGGGTCTCCGGCAGGCCGACTGGTATCCCTTGCGGAGAGACAACCTGGCAAGGCTCACCAGACGGCCCTTGAGCCACTACACCTTGTGCAACTAAGTAATCCACCAGGTTGACCATGAACAAGGGATTGCCATCAGTGCGCTGATGAACGACCTGGGCCAACGAGTGAACGGGTGCGCGAGAAAGGTCCTCTCCTCCGGCGTGTCTCGTTTCAGGAGAGGCAGCAGCAAACCGCACCGCCAGATAGCTCGTGACGTCTGCCTCCGTCAAAAATCCGAGCGATATTTCTCCACACTGCCAGTGAGCTTGTAACTCTTGCTTGACGATATCCAACGGATGTCTCCGGGCAACCACCTGCACGGGTCGATAGGTGCCAATCACCAGGAGTCGCGCCCGTTCCTGTCGTCGCGCCAGAAACGAAATCACGTCCACGGTGGAATAATCGCTCCACTGCAGGTCTTCAAAAAACAGCACGAGCGGCTGCTCGACCGTCAGCATCTCCACGGCCTCGGTTATTTCTCGCAGCATCTGTTCCCGCGTCGCGCGCGACATTTTGCGCGGCCCGGCCTCGAGATCGACGGCTCTCGTCAGCCAGGGCATCTGCCGCAACCAGGTCGGCGCATAGCGGCCTAACACCTCGACCACCTGCTCAGAGCCAGGCTGACGACATACGCGCCCTAACGCCTCCAGGACCGGCAGGTAGGCTTCGCTGGCCCCGTAGTGCTCGATGCACTGCCCACGCGCAATCCACATCCCGGCGTCTCGCGTCTGGCGTCTGGCGTCTCGCGTTTGCCCATCTCCGGGTGGAGCGCTGGGGGCCTTCGACTCGAGACGCGGGACCCTGGACTCTAGACTCTGAAGAAAGGCTTCCACTACCGTGGTCTTGCCAATCCCTAGTTCTCCGGTCACAAAGACGATCTGGCGCTCCCCGCTTATGGCCTTTTCTAAGTACCTATCAAGTTCCGCAAGCTCCGCTTTCCGGCCCACCAGGCCGATTGCGGATTGCGGATTGCGGACTGCGGATTGCAGACCGCGGATTTTCGGCCTCGAACTGGGGACTGGGGACTTGGGACTTGGGACTGGAGGAGTGGCAGTAGTGACAGAGGCAATGAATCGATAGCCGCGCCGGGACACCGTCTCAATGAACTGCGGGGCATCGAGCTGATCTCCTAGTGCCTCGCGCAGTTCTTGCACGCACACCACCGTCACCACATCACTCACGGAAGCGTCGGACCAGATGGCATCAAGGAGTTCCTTTTTCGTCACTAATCGTCCGGCACGCGCGACCAGATGACACAGGACGGCGAACGTTTTGGGCCGCAGGGTAATCGCTTGGGATCTGCGCCACAGACGTGCGTTAGCGACATCGAGTCGAAAGGGACGGAAGATAAAATATTGCTCTTGTTGCATTTTCTGCTCCTTCCGCCTGAATAAAAATTGAAGAAAAATTAGATTAAAATTGTAGAATTCTTTTGTGACTTCTGCCTCCGACTTGTGGTACGCTCCCCCCGCCTCTTTGCGTCGTGCTCGATAAGGGCAATCGTAGCACAATTTGATAGCAAAGGTGAAGCAAAAATTTCTGCAGAGGAGGTGCGCGCGCAAAGTACATTAAGAGACCAAGCCCTGTTTTGAAAGAGGCAGCAGGAAGCTCGGACAGAGCAGATTAACACACTGCGGGAGAGGATAGCTAAGGAGGGAGTACAGCTATGAGGGCAACACAGACTAGAAAACCGATCGTTCTCAGTGTGGTATTCAGCCTCATTGGCATGCTGACATGGGGCACGGTGACGTGGGCGTCCACGCGGGTCGGCGACGCCGAATTGCAGCTTTGGTATCGCGACCGCAATACATTCCATACCGATGGGGGCAAGCACTTCGATTGTGTGCAATGGCGCAACGAGGTCTTCGGCTGGTTGGTGTACGATAACCTGGTGCGCGATGGGCTCTTGCTGGGGAAAGTCGGGGTGCCGTTGGTCAAGAGCGCCGCCTTC
>JACQEL010000158.1 GCA_016200595.1 Deltaproteobacteria bacterium | reverse complement strand
TATTGAAGCAACAGACAGTCGTGACTTCGCCCTGTTCGGCCAGGAGGTGAATGGCAGCACCTGGGCGCTGGCTCGCATGAACATGTTTCTACATGGCAAGGACGGCGCACGGATCGAGTGGGGTGACTCGTTGAATAGTCCCGCACTGGTCGAGAATGACCGGCTGATGCGATTCAACGTGGTGGTAGCCAACCCGCCGTTCTCTCTCGATAAGTGGGGCGCGGAGAATGCGGAGAACGACCGCTTCACGCGTTTCTGGCGAGGGGCGCCGCCAAAATCGAAAGCAGACTTTGCGTTCATCAGTCACATGATTGAAACCGCATTGCCACAGGAAGGACGCGTGGCCGTGGTCGTGCCTCACGGAGTGTTATTTCGTGGCGGCGCGGAGGGTCGCATTCGTCAAAAGCTCATCGAAGAGAATCTCCTTGACGCCGTCATTGGGCTACCAGCCAATCTGTTCCAAACAACCTCGATTCCAGTTGCCATTCTGGTTTTCGACCGTGCCAGAGAGAAGGGGGGAGTGCGCGACACTTATCGTGACGTGCTGTTTATCGACGCCAGCCATGACTTCATTGCCGGGAAGAACCAAAACACGCTTTCTGAGGAGCACCTGCAGAAGATTGTCTCCGTGTATGAGGCGCGTGAGCCCAAGGAGAAATATGCTCACGTCGCCACGTTCGAGGAGATTCAAGAAAATGACTTCAATCTCAACATTCCTCGCTATGTTGACACCTTCGAAGAGGAAGGAGAAATCGACCTCGCTGCTGTGCAGCAGGAAATTGATCGGCTGGAAGCGGAGCTTACCGAGGTGCGTGCCAAGATGAAGCGTCACCTGGATGAGTTGGGTGTATGACTCAGAGTGAGATGAAAGATGGAGATGAGAGAAGTGAAAAAGCAACAATGGCCACAATATCTCGTCGAGGATCTTTTTGAAGTACAACTGGGTAAAATGCTTAATGAAGAAGCTAGGAATAATCAGGATGTACTTCCGTATTTGGCCAATTTTAACGTGCAATGGGGACGATTCGACTTCTCTCGTCTAAACAAAATGTACTTCTCTGAAAAAGAGAAGGAGAAGTTTTCCCTCAAAAAGGGCGACTTATTGGTTTGTGAAGGGGGAGAAGTCGGCCGATGTGCAATCTGGAGGGAAGAAATAGAGCCATGTTTCTATCAGAAGGCATTGCATAGGCTTCGACCTTTGGGAAACACAATATCCACTGAATTCATGCTGTATTATCTTCAGTTTATTTCCTCGGGAAGGATGCTTTCGAGGTTAACCTTAGAGTCGAGTATTGCGCATCTAACGAGAGAAACTTTGCTTAAAGTACCAGTTGTAGTTCCCCCGATCGCTGTCCAAAAGAGAATTGTTGATACCCTTTCTGCATGGGACACTGCCATCGAAAAGACCGAGCGGCTGATTACGGCGAAGGAACGACTCCTGCGAAGTTATTACTATCGCCTTTTTGTACCTCCCCAACAAGGAGCTATAGGATGGAAACGCTACCGTGCTAATCGGTTCTTGAGGCCGAGGAAAGAGGTGTCGATTCCAACTGGTGAAATGCCTCTTTATTCGTTGACTATTGAGGATGGTGTTACGCCGAAGACTGATAGATATGACCGAGAATTCTTAGTCAAAGATACCGGGGCCAAGACTTATAAGGTTGTTCATCCAGGAGACATCGTATATAACCCGGCAAATTTACGTTGGGGAGCCATTGCGCGTTCAGAAGTTGGTCACAAAGTGGTTGTTTCGCCAATTTATGAGGTCCTGGAGGTAGATGGCGATAGCGTGAATCCTGATCTCTTAACCCACGCTCTTACCTGTCCCAGGCAAATTGGAATCTTTGCAACGAAAGTTGAAGGCACTTTGATTGAACGAATGGCGGTCAAACTCGATACCTTTCTTCTAACAGAGCTTGTGCTGCCAATTGAAAGATCTAATCAAGACAAGGTTGCCGAGTTTTTAAACGATGCTAAAGGAGAAACCTATTTGCTTAGGGCCTTAAGAGAAAATCTGCGAACTCAGAAACGCGGCCTCATGCGAAAGCTCCTGACTGGTGAGTGGCGGGTCAAAGTGACAGACACGGAGGCGGCGTGATGGATAGCTTCCTCTCCAACGAGAAATATCTTTCGCAGATCCCCGCGCTGCAGTTGCTGGTCAATCTTGGCTTCGAGTATCTCACTCCCGCGCAGGCATTAGCGGCGCGCGGCGGTAAAGCGAGCAACGTGCTGCTAGAGGAAATCCTTCGGGCACAGCTTAAACACTTCAACCGTATCCACTACAAGGGCGGAACGTATCGCTTCAGTGAAGAAAACATCCAAAGCGCCATCCAGCGGCTCAAGAACGTCAAGTACGACGGGCTGCAGAAGACAAACGAAGCGGTCTACGACCTGCTCACCTTGGGAGTAAGCCTAGAGCAATCTATCGAGGGCGACCTGAAAAGTTTCACCCTGAACTTCGTTGACTGGAAGAACCCAGCAAACAACACGTTCCATGTGACTGCCGAGTTTCCAGTTGAACGGACCCGCAGCCACGAGACCGTGCGCCCGGATATTGTCTTACCGCAAGCAGACCTCCGCGCCGTTCTCGATAAACCGCTCAGCGAAAAGACCAAAGCCGGATTGTTTGACCTAATCGCGTCCGAGTTCGGCATAGGAGAGCGACAAGAAGAATACCTGACGAAACGCACGCTCACCGAACAGGACAAAACACTCTATGCGCTCTGTCGTCCGGAACGCCTGCTGGAAATGGCGTTGCTGTATACCGTGTTTGACGGCGGCATCCGCAAGATCGCCCGCTATCAGCAATACTTCGCCGTCAAGAAGATTCTCCAACGTGTGAAGGAGCAAGACGAGGACGGAAAACGCCGCGGGGGCATCGTCTGGCATACGCAAGGATCGGGCAAGTCGCTTACCATGGTCATGCTCGCCCGCGCGCTGGCGCTTGATCCGCAGATCCGCAATCCCCGGGTGGTGCTGGTCACGGACCGCGTCGATCTCGACACCCAGCTCGGCAACACCTTCGCCGCTTGCGGGCTCTCCCCAGACCGAGCGGAGAGCGGACGGCATCTACTCGAACTGGTGTCCGACCAGAAGGCGCACATCGTCACTACCCTCATTCATAAATTCGATAAGGCGCTCTCGGTCAGGAAATTCAAAGACGACTCGGCGGATATTTTCATGCTGGTGGACGAAAGCCACCGCACCAACTTTGGCTCCTTCGCTGCCCGGATGCGGCAAATGTTTCCAAGAGCGTGTTATCTCGGCTTCACCGGCACGCCGCTGATGAAGGAACAGAAGAACAACTTCGTCCGCTTCGGTGGGTTGATCGACGCGTATTCTATCGATCAGGCGGTGCGGGATAACGCTGTCGTCCCCCTGTTGTATGAGGCGCGTCACGTGGAGATGGAGCAAAACGAAAAGGCTATTGATCTGTGGTTTGAGCGCCACACGCAGGGGCTCACCGACGCGCAGAAGGCAGATCTCAAAAAGAAGTACAGCCGTGCCGAGATGCTAAACAAAGCCGATCAAGTTATTTACATGCGCGCGTTCGACATCAGCGAACATTACCGGCAGCACTGGCAGGGCACGGGGTTCAAAGCGCAATTGGTAGCGCCAAGCAAAGCGGCCGCGCTCAGGTACAAGCAGTTTCTTGACGATATTGGGCATGTGTCTTCGGAGGTGATTATCTCGCCGCCTGATGTGCGAGAAGGATTCGAAGAAACCGACGCTGACGAATCGACAGACGCCGTGGTCGCCTTTTGGCAGCGCATGATGAAACGCTACGGGAACGAAGAAGAGTACAACAAGCAGCTCATCAACCAATTCAAGTTCGGTGATGATCCAGAGATTCTCATTGTTGTCGACAAGCTCCTGACCGGCTTCGACGCGCCGCGCAACACTGTGCTCTATCTGACGCGCATGCTGCGCGACCATTCTCTTCTCCAGGCCATTGCCCGAGTCAATCGTCTCTATGACGACGATGAAGGCACGAAACCGAAAGAGTTTGGCTACGTGATTGACTACGCCGGTGTGCTTGGCGAACTGGACAAGGCACTTACTGCCTACAGCGCCTTGAAGGAGTTCGAGGAGGACGACCTCAAAGGCGCGCTTGTCAGTATTCACGAAGAAGTGAAGCAACTGCCCCAGCGCCATGCTGAGGTGTGGGACCTGTTCAAGGAGGTCAAGCATCAACATGATGAAGAAGCGTATGAGGTGCTGCTTGCTGATGAGAAACTACGGAACGACTTCTATGAGCGCTTGAATGCGTATGCGAGGACGCTGGCCATCGCGCTGTCAAGCGAACAGTTTGTTGTGTCGACGCCAGAGAAGAAGGTACAGGCGTACAAAAATGATTTACGGCGCTTTCAAAATCTGAAGGCGGCAGTGAAACTGCGGTACGCAGACGTCATCGACTACCGCGATTTTGAACCAAAGATTAAGAAACTGCTGGATACGCACATCACTGCCAGCGAGGTGATTCGGCTGAACGAGCCGGTCAATATCTTCGATGAGGAAGCGTTCCAGAAGGTCGTTGAAGAGCATGGATATGCCAAGACGCCGGGCGCGAAGGCCGATATGATCGCACATGCCACAAAGCGGGCGATCAGCGAACGTCTCGAACAAGATCCAGCATTCTATGAGAAATTTTCCAGGTTGATCCAGCAAGCCATTGATGACTTTCGCGCGAGACGCATCTCTGACCTGGAGTATTTGCGGCGAGTGAGCGCCATCAAAGACGCGGTCGTCCGGCGCAAGTCGGACGACCTTCCGCCTTCCCTCGCTAACAACGAGAATGCAGCCGCCGTGTTCGGCGTGGTGAAGCCATATGTGGCTCACCATATTGGTGACGAACAAACGGCTTTGGCAGTGGCGGCAGCGGCGGCCGTCAACATCTGGGAGATCATCCAACGCAATAGGAAAGTGGGTTTTTGGGACGATCTCGATGCGCAGCGCCGCACGATCAATGACATCGACGATTATCTGTACGACGAACTCAAAGGAGTGAAGGGTATTACCCTCGGCACCGAAGAAATGGACGACATCATCGCCCGAACCATGCAGTTGGCTCGGCATCGGATTCCAGCATGAGTATAAGCAATGGCGTTGTGGCGTTTGGCCGCGAGACCATTTGCTACGAGGTGCAATTTTTTACGACGCGCCGGACGCTAGGGATCGAAGTACATCCGAATCTGCGCGTACTTGTCCGCGCGCCGACGGATTGCGATCCGTCGGTTATTGTAGCGAAAGTCCAGCAACGCGCGCCGTGGATCAGTAAGCAACTCGCTGCATTCCAGCGGTTCAGCCCAAGAACGCCACCGAGACAATTCGTAAGTGGGGAAACACACCTCTACTTAGGAAGGCAGTACCGGCTAAAAGTGAGTGAGGGCGCTGTATCCTCGGTAAAGATGAGGCGAGGGCAACTGATTGTCAGTACGCGCAGTAAGGCACAGCCTGAGCAAGTCAAAGCCACACTGCAACGCTGGTATCGTCAACGCGCCCGAGAGGTTTTCGGAGAAGTCTTGGACGCATGCTTCAAACCTTTCGCACAGCGAGGGCATACCCATCCTCGCCTAGCCGTGAAGAGCATGCACACCCGTTGGGGCAGTTTGTCCTCTTCAGAACTCATAACTCTTAATGGCAATCTCATCCGCGCGCCAAAGGGTTGCATTGAATACGTCGTCGTCCACGAACTCTGCCATCTTGAGCATAAAAATCATGGGCCAAAGTTCTACCGGCTACTAGAACAGCTGATGCCAGATTGGGTGAAGCGGAAAAGGAAATTGGAAGAGGTTCTGCTCTGAGCGAGCAGAAGATTAAAATAGAGCGCATTGATATCATATAATATATTATTTTTATCCCTCTTATTGACATTTATGATATCTATTAGTATGCTCGTTCTACATACGAATGGTTACAAACTGCAATAGGAGGGTATTACGGTGTCAAAAACGAAACGGGTAATTTTCAGCTTCGATGAACGAAGTCTGGAAAGCCTACAAAAGATGACCGACCAAGGACGTTACCCATCCATGGCAAGTGAGGTTAAGGATTCGCTCCAGATTAGTCATGCGTTGCAAAGCCAGGCTGCGCAAGGATTCACCGAACTCATTGTCCGCAATCCCGAAACCAACGAAGAGCGCGTGATCGTTATTCCTAATTTGTCCCCTTCGTCTCAGTCCAAATGAGTCTATGAACGAACCTCCTAACGTACAACGATCACAACCGCCGGATGAAGAACCAACCTGTCGGTGTACGCATGTTGAGCTATGACAAGAACGCATTCTGCGTTGCTATCGATGCGTTAGAGTTAGATGACATCGACTAGATCTTGCAGCACGCCCATCTGACTCCCGAGCAACAGCATGTACTGTCAACAAGTAGCGTACTGTGCCGCGCCTTCAATAAACCACTAAACCAAGATGCCTGAGGTTGGTACACTCGGGGTAGCGTGCGCTGTGCGCACGTCTTCTCTGTCCGCCGCTATTTTCGTGCGCATAGCGCACGCTACTACAGAGATTCTGGCTCTCTTACTTGGAAACATACCAAGGATCCTCTACGCCCCCTGTGTCTGCATTGTGCTGCCATGTTTGCACGTGTCCTGCCATCTGGCGGGGGTAAGCTGAATTAAAATGAGCAACGCTATAATTGAGATACTAAGGCAACGTGTTCCTACTGGTCCAGCGGGATTTGAAGGTCTTGTCGCGCAGTTGTTGGAGAAACTCACTGGGCGACGTTTCTACCTCGCCCGCTCAGGCTCCCAAGCCGGGCGCGATATCAGCTCCGATTTTCAGAATTGCAGTGTTATCGCGGTAGAATGCAAACGCTACGGCAAAAACACGGAACTCGACAGGCGGCGCCTTCTGGGAGAGTTAGTCCAAGCCTCACAAGATATCCCTGACTTGGATCTCTGGGTGTTGGTGGCCAGCCGAAGCGTTCCATCCCAAGTTGTTACTGCGCTCGCTGCCGAAGCCTATAAGCAAGGTATCGAGTTTCTTTCAATCTCAGCGGACGATGGGTCGCCAAGCTCCCTAGCCGCGCTGTGTGGCCATGGGTCTGATGTTGTCTTGCAATACGTAGGGAGCGAACTGTCCTTGGCGGAGCAACAAGAATTGAGACGCCAGTTGGGCGAGATTATCGCAAATTCTGGTAACTCCCCAGCACTCGAAAGCGAAAAGGAGCTTGCATAAGAGGCGCGGATGTGAGTCAAGCTAAGTATGACTCCGTTTCTGGCAGAAACCAAGCCTGCCCCGGGCGCATCGGCAACGATCGAAGAGCTGCGCGTTCTGGTTGCGGCGCTGATGGCCGAGAACCGTGCCTTGAAAGAGCGGGTGGCGGAGTTGGAGCGGCGGCTTGGGCTGGATAGTGCCAACAGCGGGAAGCCACCATCGAGTGATGGGCTGAAGAGAGAAGCACGGGGCAGGAGCTTGCGGGAACCGTCGGGTAAGAAGTCGGGCGGGCAAAAGGGACACGAAGGGAAAACGCTCCGGCAGGTGGACAATCCGGATGAGGTGATCGACTATTATCCTGAGGTCTGTGCGAATTGCGGTACGGCTCTGGACGCCGAGGCCGCCACGGAGTACCAGAAGCGGCAAGTGTTTGATCTGCCAAAGCCTCAGCCGATCAAAGTCACTGAGCACCGCGCCCATAGCTGCCGCTGTGCCCAGTGCGGGACGCAAACCAAGGCGCTGTTTCCGGACGAGGTAACGGCCACGGTGCCGTATGGGGCGGCTATCGCAGGGCTGGTGGTCTATTTGCCGCATTGGCACTTTATACCGGAAGATCGTCTGGCCGAGCTAATGAAAGATGTGTTCGGGGTTGAGCTGGCGACGGCCCCCCTAGCTGCCATGGCGCACAAGAAAGCTCACGAATGGAGCGGATTGGCCGCGACCATTGGCGACTACGTCAACCAGGCTCCGGTCAAGCACCTGGATGAAACGGGCTTCCGTATTGCCGGCCTGACGCAATGGCTGCAGGTAGCGGCCACCTCTCTGCTGACCTTCTCTCGTGCCACGCGGCGGCGGGGTGACCTGCTGGTCGGTGTCCTCGGCATCATCGTGCATGAGCACGGGAAGCCCTATTTCACCCTGGCAGGCGTCCTGCACGCCTTGTGCAACGCGCATCATCTGCGGGAATTACGCGCTTTGATCGAGATCGAAAAAGAGCCCTGGGCCGCGGCGCTGTCTCGTTTTCTGTGCCAGGCCTGCCCTGCCGCGAATCTGGCACGACGACGAGGGACAGGCCTGACGCCAAGTTGTCTGGCGTCTCTGTTAGCCCGGTATGATCGGATTCTTGCCACAGGCTTGGCGTTCCACGAAGCTCAACCGCCACCTGTCTCCGCCACGCATCCCGATGGGCGCAAGCGCCGTGGCCGCGTACGCCGTCGCGTCGGGCATAACTTGCTCGTGCGCCTGCAAACCCGCAAAGAGGACGTGCTCCGGTTTCTGACCAATCCCGACCTGCCTTTTACGAATAATCAGGCGG
>JACQEL010000157.1 GCA_016200595.1 Deltaproteobacteria bacterium | reverse complement strand
GACTGTCCTCGCTGGTGAGACCACCCAGGTGCATACTGGCCGCATGGATCACGTAGGAAGCCTTGAGTTGGCCGCCGCCGGTGATAGCTGCCTCTCCTAAAGAAACCGGACCGAGCGTGTCACATTCCTGTCGGATCGTCGGTCCTCCCTTACGCCGGATAGCACCGGCCACCCCAGCGCCAAGTTGTAAGCGAGTATTAGCGGCATTTACTACCGCATCAACGTCAGCGTCAGTAATATCCCCCTGCTGAAGGATAACCTTTGACTTCCAACTCATCCGCGCGGTTTCCGTGTCTTTCCGTCCGAAGCTTCGGCTTCCTGCCGCACTGATGAGCGCTTCCCGTTTTTGCCGCTGGCGACAACCTTTTTGCTGTGCGTGCGTTTCCGTCCTTTCAGAGTCGCAAGCCGGGCTTTTCTGGTTTCCTCCAGAGCCGCAAGCCGCACCTTCTCTTTTTCCTGCCACGGGTTGTAATGCTCCAGAAAAGCGACCGACATGCCGGAGGGAACACGCAGTTGATAGCCGTGCGGGACCGAGGCGTGGCTACTACGGACAGCTGCTCCCAGGGACGGGTTCAGCATGAGCAGGTCGTCCTCATCGGCATTAGCGAAATGGGCCGCAGTTCTGAGAAGAATTGGGCAGTCAATGTGAACCCTGTCGTATGTCAGCGGCGCTTGCATCTGCAAGGAGCCAAAGTGATTCTCATAGTTTTTTTCTACATCTAGTGCTGCCAAGAACTCAGGGTAGAAATTGCGCGAAGCAAAGCCAAAACGCTTACCGTGATACTTGCGAATGATCTGGCCGATGTCAGTTGTCCCTACCGTATCGACGGCTTCCGCTACCCCGCCTGGTCCATGATTCCAGGCAGTAATAGCGAGGGGCCAAGTTCCCAGACTCTCATAATTCGCTCTGAGCAACCGAGCCGCTGCCTCAGTCGCAACCAGTGGGTCACGACGTTCATCGACTACATTGTTGATCCGCATCTTATAGAGCCGCCCAGTTGCTGGCATGAATTGCCAGATCCCCGCCGCGCCGACTTTTGAGTAGGCGCCGATATTGAAGCTGGATTCGATGAAGGGTAAGCGCGTCAACTCGACCGGAACCCCTGCGCGCCGGAAAATCTCTTCCATGGTATGGAGATAGCGCCGCGACATCTGAATGGCGTCGCGAAAACGCTCACGGATGCCGACTTGCGAGCGCAGCCGGTCTTCACTCGCCGCGGCGCGGAATTTATCCGGGTCGTTCACATTCCGATACATATCCCGTATTTTCTGCTCTTCGGCAGTGAGATCTCCACAGTCGTCGCCGCATTGGTGCAGTTTGAGCAGGAGAGAGCGGACTTGTTCTAATTTAATTTTGCTTTGCTCTTGCCTGATCTGTAAGACCGTAGCTTCATCTAAGCCTTCTTCATCAAGCAGCGGTCGGAAATCGACCACTTTGTAGACCTTCATGGTCTCGCTATCGTGGATGACGACCTGATACTTCGAGTAAGTAGCGAAGATATTTCGCCAAAATTCGACTTGCGGTCGCAGCGCAGCCGGATAGGGGAAGTAGGCGGGGATGATATCCTGAGATTCATTTTGCTCTTGCCCTCGCGTTCCCCCAGGGCCAACTATCAGTGTTAGCAGAGCAAACGCTACGATCGTCCCTGTCCGCGTGTTTCCTGTGCGCATCGTCTCTCCCTCTGATGCCCCAATCCTTCGCTTTTCCATCCTCATAAACGCAGGCATCTCCAGATTAGTATCTTTTCCTCTCAGGAATCCCTCCTGAGTAGCAAATGGTCATGACTGCTGTCAACTCAGCAGAATTCTTTTCCTGGCCCGCTTCTCTCTGCGCGACAAGTGGGGTATAGAAGGCAGCAGTCAATTGTTGGTATTAAAAGTCCCGCAGTTATGAGCAAGAAGACGGATTGCACATGACAAACATGCAAAAATCACTCTTAGACTCCGGACTCCGGACTCCGGACTCCGGACCGAGGACTTCCCCTTGCCTTGACACCGTGCGTCAGACGATCCGCCAGATGCATGGCTACATTCCTGGCGAGCAGCCGCAGGATAAACGCTACATCAAGTTGAACTCGAACGAGAATCCTTATCCGCCGTCTCCGCATGTTATGGCGGCGCTCCAGCAGGCGATTGGCGAGGACCTGCGCCTCTATCCTGATCCGGTCGCTAATCGTCTGCGCGATCAGGTGGCGGCCAGGTACGGTCTCAGCCGAGAACGGATATTGGTTGGCAACGGGTCCGATGACCTCCTCACCATGCTGCTGCGCACTTTTGTCGGGCAGGGAGACCGCGTCGCCTTCCCAGCCCCGACCTACAGTTTGTACGATATTTTGGTAAGCATGCAGGAAGGGGAGGTCGTGCGGGTTCCATTTCCCACCGATTTCTCTCTACCGGCACAACTGGCCGAGGTCGAGGCCAAGCTGACGTTTCTTTGCCATCCCCATGCCCCATCTGGCATCTTGCCACCGCTGCGCCAAGTTGAAGCACTCGCCCAAAAGGTACGTGGCATGCCAGAACGTAGAAAAGATCCGTGCGACCCGTGCTCGCCTGAGTACAGCACTGCGTGAGTTGGGTTATTTCGTCTATGACTCACAGGCGAACTTCGTACTGGCACGTAAACGAGGAGTGGCTCAGGAGCCGGTCTACCTTGGGCTCAAAGAGCGAGGGCTGTTGGTGCGGTATTTCTCGTTGCCCGAGTTGGCTGACTGTTTACGGATCTCCGTGGGCACGGACGAGGAAATCGACCGATTATTAGCGGCAATGCAGGCAGTAAGACTGAACGCCTGACTCTGTCGGCGCGAGCCAGGAAGCAGAAGGTGACAAGGAGATTCCGATGAAATTCTCTCTTTTCCATTTGCCCAGTTTCTTTCCACAGTTTCACCGCAGCGAAGCGCAATTTTATCAAGACATCTTGACCGAAACCGACCGGGCCGAGGCTTACGGTTTCCACTCCGTCTGGTTTGCTGAGCATCACTTTCACAACTATGGTGGCCATATTCCGTCCGTGCCGGTGCTGGGTGCAGCCGTGGCGCAGCGCACCAAAAAGCTGCGCATCGGCTCCGGCATCGCGCTCTTGCCCCTACAGGATCCGATCCGCCTAGCTGAAGAATATGCCATGCTCGACTGCCTCTCTGGCGGACGGCTGGAGTTCGGTATCGGTCGAGGGTTTCAGCGGCATGAGTATGATGCTTTCGAACGCAACATGGCGGACAGCCGGGTGCTGTTTGAGGAGGCGCACGACCTCATCCTCAAAGCCTGGACCGAGGAACGTTTCTCTTACGAGGGAAAGTTCCGTAAGGTGCACAACCTGCAGGTGCTTCCCAAACCGGTACAGAAGCTGCCACCGATTTATGTTGCCTGCATCTTCACTGATGAATCGTTCCAGTGGACCGGGCGCATGGGCTACAATCTGATGGTCGTGCCGTATGCCTCGCCCGACCCGGCTTTTCTGGCCGGCAAGATCCAGCTCTTTCGTGACACTCACAAATCCCATGGCTACAAAACCGAGCCCGAGGTGTTGGGGGTGTACCACTTCTATTGTGGCGAGACCGCAGCCCAAGCGAAAGAAGAGCCACGCGAGGCGCTGCTGCGCTATATCAACGCCGTAAAAGAATCGAATCAAGAAGCTGCGTATTCGGATCAGTACCGCATGTACCAAGGGTTTCAGCAGGCTTTCCAAACCTTCAGTTATGACTACTTGTATCCCCATAAAGTCATCTTCGGTGACCGGGAGCAGTGCGTCGAGCGGATCAAACAGATCCTGGCTACTGGCGTAACCAACGTGAGCCTGCTAGCGGATTTCGGCGGCCTCGAGCACGCGAAAATCCTCGCGTCCCTGGAGCGTTTTGCTCAACATGTGATGCCAAAGTTTCAGTAAAGAAGAAAAGTTTTCAGTTGCCAGTTGCCAGTAGAACAAAGTCGTACTTTGCTCGTTTGTGTCTTTGCTAAGAACTGACAACTGACAACTGGTAACTGACAACTGCTGCAAAAGGAGGGCTCTTTATGAAGATCCAATATTCCAAGGGCAAAGTCCCCAAGCAGGCGCATGTCGCTATTCCTGAAGGACTCTACGAGGAGGAGCACGGGCGCCAGGGCTTCTTCGGTCCGGTCACCCAGTTCTATCATGTACATCCACCCACTGACTGGAAGCGCATCGAAGGGCCGCTGCAACCCCGAGCGTTCAATACTTACGACATCAAACCCACCGACCTCGATGATCCACGTGGTGAGCCGACAAAAGTATTGTACAACAACGATGTCGCCTTATTCATCTCGCGTCGCTCAGAGCCGATGCCCTTCTGCTTCCGTGACGCCGATGGCGACGAAGTGTACTTTATTCATAAAGGTCGCGGGGTATTACAGAGCGACTTCGGACCGCTCACGTTCAGCGAGGGGGACTACCTGGTTATCCCCAAAGGCACCAACTATCGGGTGGTGCCGGAAACGCGCGACAACTTCATGCTCATCGTACAGTCGCGTGGCTCGATCCGCTTTCCCGAGCGGGCCGGCATCGGTCACTACGCGCCGTTTGATTACGATGTGATTGAAACGCCAGAGCCCGAGCCAGTCACCGAGCAACGGCCGGAGTGGGAGTTACGGGTCCGGCGGCGTGGCGAGTACACCTCGGTCTTCTATGATTTCTGCCCACTCGACGTGGTGGGGTGGAAAGGTACTCATTCGGTTTTCAAACTGAACGTCAAAGACTTTCGGCCGTTGATGAGTGAAGGCATCCATCTCCCGCCCAGCGCACACGGCACCTTTGAAGCGAATGGTTTTGTCATTTGCACCTTTGCGCCACGTCCGTTGGAAGGTGATCCGCGAGCGCTGCGTGTGCCCTGGTACCATCGCAACATCGACTATGATGAAGTCTTCTTCGTGCACAGTGGTGAGTTCACGCTCAGTCGCAAGAGCGGTACCACGCCCTTTGGGGTGCTGTCGCTGAACCCCCAGGGACTGCATCACGGACCGCAGCCTGGCGTATGGGAAAACAGCGTTAAGAACTGGCAGAAGGATGCCCGTCTTGAGTTCGTGGCCATCAATCTTGATACCGAAGAACCGCTGCTCATGACCCCAGAGGTTCAGGGGATCGAGATTAAGGGCTACGCGAACCTGTGGGCGAAGAAGTAGGGGCTGGGGGTTAGGGGCTAGGGATTGGGGAAGACAAGAGGGGGAAACCTTTATCGAATACTGATTCCTAGAAGTTGGTCGCAATGAATTTGATGGATACCTGCCCTCATTGTAGCCCGGATGCAATCCGGGATTCTTGGCCGGTGCGTCCTGGATTCCGCTGCGCTCCATCCAGGCTACCCTCTCAGAATAACAGTGCCGGACGGCGGTGGTTATTCTGAGAGGCTCTAAATGGCTCCTTGCTGCCCGCGCCATCCAGCCCTTGCGCCACCGGGAAGTCAGGGGCTACGCGATTTTCTTCGCGCTTATCTATTTTGTCCAAGGCTCTATCGATCTGACCTCAGGTCTGGCGAGCCAGCCGGTCCAATATTTTCTCAAAGATGACATGAGGCTGACCGCCGCTCAGTCTGGCTTTTTCTTTGCCATCGTTGGCTTGGGCTGGATGATTAAGCCGGTGTACGGTTTGCTCTCGGATTTCCTCCCCTTGGCTGGTTATCAGCGGAAAGGGTACCTTGTGCTGATGAGCGCCTTGGGGACCGCGAGTTGGCTGACGCTCGCGTTCTTTCCCGCTGGCTACTACCTGGTACTCATTTTCCTGACTCTCTGTGCCGCGACACTAGCTTTCTGTGACGTCATGACCGATGCGTTGATGGTCGAAGTCGGTCAGCCGTTAGGACTCACAGGCAGTTTTCAAGCCGTGCAATGGGCGTCGATTAATCTTGC
>JACQEL010000118.1 GCA_016200595.1 Deltaproteobacteria bacterium | reverse complement strand
GGTGTATCAGATGGTGGCGGGCAATTCCGCCCGCCTCTACGGCCTCAGCTAATCGCTCAGTACCTAATGAACTTTGACAGGCAAGTTCGGTAAGGTTCCGAACGCCAAGATTCAGTGTGCCACGGGCAGCTGGCTGCCCGTGTGGGACGGTCGCACTGGAGGTTCCTCCTACACCTCGTGATTGCTGAACATGTTCGGACTCAGCCTGAAGACATAGAAGAAAGGGTGAGAATTGCTCTTCCCTTGTGCGCGGCGCACTTCTGTGCCACCATCGTCAGCCTCATCATATACAAGCGTCCCCGTGGCAAATGACGTTCCTGATGGGCCAGCCACTCGCCTACTGTCCTGACCCGCGGAACAACGAAGGAGGTCCCTTATGGCAGGATTGGTTCAAGGAAAAATCGCGTTGGTGACCGGTGGCGGGTCAGGCATCGGCCGTGCCACGTCGCTCGCCCTGGCTAAAGAGGGGGCGAAAGTCGCAGTATCTGACATCGTCGTAGCCGGCGGGGAAGAAACGGTGCGTATGATTACGGCTGCCGGCGGAGAAGCCACATTCATCAAAGCCGACGTGGCGAAAGCCGCCGAGGTCGAGGCGCTGATCAACAAGGTCGTGGCGACTTACGGTCGCTTGGACTGTGCCTTCAATAATGCGGGCATTGAAGGCGTCATGACCTCGACCACCGAGTGCAGCGAGGAGAACTTCGACCGCACCCTCGCCGTGAATCTGAAAGGGGTGTGGCTGTGCCTGAAGCACGAGATTCCGCAGATGCTCAAGCAGGGCGGCGGCGCGATTGTCAACACGGCGTCAGTGGCCGGTCTCGTCGGTTTCCAGGGGCTTGCGGCGTATGTCGCGAGTAAACACGGCGTAAACGGGCTCACCAAGACGGCAGCGCTGGAGTACGCCAAGCAGGGCATTCGCGTGAA
The DNA here is from genome assembly GCA_016200595.1 of Deltaproteobacteria bacterium. Lineage (GTDB taxonomy): Bacteria > Desulfobacterota > Binatia > Bin18 > Bin18 > JACQEL01. The sequence goes on along the minus strand of JACQEL010000118.1, from coordinate 6,133 downwards.
CGCCGTGTGTCCCTGTGTGATCCACACCCCGATGCTGGATCGGCTCTTTAGCAGTCAGCCGGGTGCGGGCGAGACCATCGCCGCGCTGGAGCCGGTGGGACGGCTGGGCAAGCCGGAAGAGATTGCTGCCGCTGTAGTATGGCTCTGTTCGGATGCGGCCTCTTTCGTCACCGGCTTACCGATGGCCGTCGATGGCGGGCTGATCGCGCAGTAACCGAACTCCAACGAACGGCGGTGCGCGCCGCCGCCGACATTAACGTCATGAAGGAGGAAGCTATGCACGTAGGATACGGAGCGGTTTTTCAAAACCCCAACAACCAACTGTCCGACCACGATGTCTGGCGCAACGAGATTCGCCTGGCGGAGATGGCGGAACCCCTGGGGTTCGACTCCATCTGGGGGATCGAGCACCATTTTGATGATTACACGATGTGCCCCGACCCGGTGCAATTTTTGACCTACATGGCGGGGCGGACCCAGAAGGCGAAACTCGGCTCCATGGTGATTGTGTTACCCTGGCATGACCCGATTCGGGTCGCGGAGCAAATCTCGATGCTCGACCACGTCTCCAATGGGCGCTTCATTCTGGGGATTGGACGCGGTCTGGCGCGTATCGAGTACGAAGGGTTCCGGCTCGATCAGAACGAAGGGCGCAATCTGTTTGTCGAGTACGCCGAGTTAATCATCAATGCACTGGCAAAAGGCTACATGGAAGGCGGCGCTCACACCAACCAGCCGCGGCGTGAGATTCGCCCGTTCCCCTTCAAGTCCTTCCGGGGACGTACCTATGCCGCGGCCGTGTCGCCGGACTCAGCGCCGATCATGGCGAAGTTGGGGGCGGGGTTGCTGGTGATTCCACAAAAGCCGTGGGAGGCCGTGAAAAAGGATTTCGAAGTCTACCACAACGCCTGGCGTCAATATCACGGTGCGACTCCCGCCCCCAAGCCGTTGAGCGGGGGGTTCGTGTTTGTCGACGAGAACCAGGATCGTGCCGAAGAGATGGCGATGAAGTGGATGGCGGCGCAGTATAAGACGGTGATCACCCACTACGAGATGACCTCAGAAAAATTTGGCACACAGAAGAGCTATGAGTTTTACCGTCAGGTCAGCAAGTTCATCGGCAAGCACGGGATCGACGGTGCGTCGCTGGACTATGCCAAACTGATGCCGTGGGGGACACCAGAGCAGGTGCTGGAGAAACTCGCGATGGTCCGCGACACGATTGACGCCAATGGCTTCATGCTGAACTTCAGCTACGCCGGCATGCCGTACGACGAAGCCGAACGCAATCTGACGTTATTTGCTAAGCGAGTCTTGCCCGAGCTTAAGCAATGGAAAACCGAGCCGCTGCAAGATCCGGCAGAGTTCGATGCGCGGCAACATGCCGCGGCGTGAGACGCGATAGGGTACACGCCATTGTCCCACGTGCCTCGGCAAAGGCTAGTAGTCAGTCACACTGAATTTGAGGGGTCTATTTCCGTCATGCCCGCCCTTCGACAAGCTCAGGACAGGCTCCGGCGGGCATCCAGGAATCTCAAGCAGGAGCTGCGAGTTAATCTGCCTGGATTCCCGCTTGCGCGGGAATGACGCCACCACTTCCACCCCGCATAATCAGCATGACTGACTACTAGCTCAAGTAAGGGAAGTCTGACATCATTCTCATCTATAACCGTCAACACAACAACTAAAGGAGGAATACTATGAGTGGCTATACCATCATTGACGTTGATACCCATGTGACCGAAAGTCCGGATCTATGGACGAGTCGTGCGCCGGCCCGGATGAAAGATCTGGTACCGCGCATCGAGACCAGCAGCGATGGGCGCCTGTCGTGGATTGTCGGGGGGACCCCGATGTTGGCGAGTCCGGGGTTGACCGCGACCGCCGGGGTGGGGAATTTCAAGAATCCGCCCAAGAACTATGAGGAGATGCACCCGGGGGCGTACGACGCTAAGGCGCGGCTGAAGTACATGGACCACATGGGCATCTGGGCGATGGTCATGTATCCCAACGTGGGCGGGTTTGGCGCGCAGGAATTCTTAAAGCTGAATGACCCCGAGCTCATGCTCACGTGCGTGCAGATCTACAACGATTGGCAGACGGAGTGGGCGTCCGCCGACTCACGTCGCTTGCTGCCCATCACCTCGCTGCCGTTCTGGGATGTGGCGGCGGCGGTGAAGGAAGTGCGGCGCTGTGCTGCCATGGGGCATAAGGGCATCCTGTTCACGGGCGAGCCGCAATCCTTGGGCCAGCCGTTGCTCGGCGACCCGCAGTGGAATCCGCTGTGGGAGGTGGCGGTGGAGTTGGATCTACCGATCAGCTTTCACATTGGCTCGGGCAATATGGAGCTGGGGCTGTTGCAGACCAAGATTGCTGCCTACGGCAAGATGGCGGCGTTTACCGAGCTGTCGGTGGATATCTTTCTGCGCAACGGCATTCAGATGAATGATTTGATTATGTCGGGAGTGCTGGCGCGTCATCCAAAGATTAAGTTCATCTCGGTGGAGAGTGGCATCGGCTGGATCCCGTTCGTGCTCGAAGCGCTCGATTACCAGTTCCGCGGCAATGATGTAGCGGAGGAGCACCCGGAATTCGACCTGCTGCCGTCGGAGTACTTTGCCCGCAACATCTATGCCTGCTACTGGTTCGAGCAGACCGCACCGCGCCGCCTGATTGATAAGGTAGGAGTCGATAATATCCTTTTTGAAACCGACTTTCCGCATCCTACCTCGTTGTACGGGGAGGAAGTGCACGCGCGGATCAAAGGCGGTCTGTCTGACTGTACCGAGGACGTGCGGCGCAAGATCCTGTGGGAGAACGGGCAGAAGCTCTACAAAGTCGTGGGTCCCACCGCGCAGGACGAGGCGAGGCGCGCGGTATAGGCTCGCGTGTGACTCGGGACGGTTGCGGTGACGGAGAAGCTGATGACGTGGTGATTCTCGTCGGAGGTTTCTCCCAGTGCCTCCGCAGCGAAACGGCGGCGACGTATGCGGATGGTGCCTCCCGACGAAGCGGCCCCCAACTTCTGGCGCATCTGGACTGGTGCGCCCCGAGTCCAACACCACCTTAATGAAGGGCTGTCATTGCGAACGCAGTGAAGCAATCTCTTTATTTCCGCAGCTCGAGTCCAATACCGTAGAACTGAGGAACCTGCCGTTCTTATTGGAGGAGATATTCTATGCTCTTTCCCACGACCTTGGTCGGCAGCTATCCGCAGCCGGAATGGTTGATCGATCGTGCCGGCCTCGCGAAGAGGTTTCCGCCACGCGTCCGCGCGCGCGAGCTCTGGCGCATCGCCGATCCGTTGCTCAGAGAGGCGCAGGACGACGCCACCCATCTCGCGATTCGCGCCCAACTCGATGCCGGGCTGGATATCCTCACCGATGGAGAGATCCGCCGCGAGAGCTACTCGAACCACTTCGCGACGACCCTCGACGGCATCGATATCGACAACCCGGGCACGGCCTTGGATCGCTCCGGCCATCCGAATCCGGTGCCGCGTATCGTGGGCCCGATTCGGCGCCGACGCTCGGTCGCGGTCGACGACCTGCGGTTTCTGAAGCGGCACACCGACCACCCGGTCAAGATGACCGTCCCCGGTCCCTTTACCATGTCACAACAGGCGCAGAATGATTTCTACGACCATGAGGCTGACGCCGCGCTGGCGTACGCCGACGCCGTGAACGCGGAAATCCGCGAGCTCTTTGCTGCCGGAGCCGATATCGTGCAGATCGACGAACCCTACATGCAGGCGCGCCCCGCCAAGGCCGAGGAATACGGCCTCACCGCGCTCAATCGCGCCCTCGATGGTATCGTCGGCACAACGGCCGTCCACATTTGTTTTGGGTACGCCGCCATCATCCACGAACGGCCGAGCGGATACTCGTTCCTGACACAGCTGAGCGCCTGCACGTGTAACCAAGTTTCCTTGGAGACGGCACAGTCGCAACTCGACTGCTCCGTGCTGACACACCTGGCGGGCAAGAAGATTATCCTCGGCGTTCTCGACCTTTTGGACATGACAATCGAGACGCCGGAAACAATCGCTCAGCGCATCCGCAGAGCACTGCCCTTCGTCGCTGCCGAAGACATCATCGTCGCGCCCGATTGCGGCATGAAATACCTGCCCCGTGAGGTTGCGTTCGGCAAGCTCGAAGCGATGGTGGCCGGTGCCAAGATCATGCGCGCAGAGTTGGGCGGCTGAGGTCCACGACTCGAAGAGGCGCCATTCTTCACGCTCCGCTGGCCCCCTTCTCGCGCTTTTGCTACGGTTTGCCCTACATCGTTCCACGGCATCACCAGAAACTGGAGTTACACATGTCACAACGACTCGGCTTTGGCGTCTTTCTCGCTCCGCACCACCCCATTGGTGAACACCCGACCCTCCAATTCCAACGAGACCTCGAACTCGCGACCTGGGTAGACAAACTGCACTACGACGAGTTTTGGGTGGGCGAACATCATTCCGCTGGCTGGGAAACGATTGGCTCGCCGGAAATGTTCCTGGTCGCAGCCGCCGAGCGCACCCACCGCGTCCGGCTCGGTACCGGCGTCATCTCGGTTCCCTATCATCATCCGTTCCATGTCGCGCAGCGTATGGTCCACCTCGACCATCTGAGTCATGGGCGCGCGATCCTCGGCGTAGGGCCAGGAGCCTTACCCTCGGATGCGGTCATGCTAGGCATCGACCCGATGACGCAACGTCAACGGATGGACGAAGGGTTAGGCGTCATTCTTCGCTTGCTCAATGACCCTGAGCCGGTCAGCGTCGAAAGTGATTGGTTCACCCTGCGTGAGGCGGCACTACAAATTCGTCCGCTCCAGGCCCATCTCCCTGTAGCCGTGGCGTCGACGATCTCGCCCTCAGGGATGCAGACCGCGGGCAAATATGGTGTGGGGGTCCTCTCCCTCGCCTCATACCTCGAAGAAGGGCTGATGGCACTGCCGACCCAGTGGGGTTTCGGGGAGACCTCTGCTCGCGAGCATGGACAACACCTCGACCGCGCTCACTGGCGCATCGTGATGCCGTTCCATTTATCCACTTCGAAAGAGCAAGCGTGGCGCGAAGTCGCTGATGGACTCAAGCAGTGGCAGAACGATTACATTGTGGGGATCCTCGGCACGCCCAAGCGCAAGCCCTTTGACGACGGCTACACGGCGGCGCGCGTCCTCGATGAGCATGGCGGCGGGATTTTTGGCACCCCGGAGGACGCGCTGGAAAAGATCGTACGCTTGCAGAAGCTGTCCGGAGGCTTTGGCACCCTGCTGTGTTTCGCTCATGATTGGGCGCCGCGGGACTTGACGCTGCGCAGTTACGAGATGCTGGCGCGCTATGTCATGCCCCATGCGCAAGGACTCATTCGGCCCTTGCAGGCCTCTGCAGATCGCGTACAGGCGAACAAGGTCGACCTCATGGAACGTTCGAGTGGCGCCATCCTGAAGGCGATTCGTGACTATAACGACGCCCACCCACGAAACAAGTAGTGCCGTAGCCCGGAGGGAAAAAACGGATCGTCGGAAGCAATCAGCGGTCCCAGGGTTGCTCGTCACTCGCACCCCTGGGCTTTGTGACGCAATCCCCTTGGGATTGCCCAAACGACAATTCCCAGTCCAGTTCCCGCCCAGCAGGACGGAGGAAGCGGAGGCCGTTGCGTGAATCGCGCTCTGAAAATCCCAACGGGATTTCCCCCTCCAGCCCAGGGTTGTTCCAACCCTGGGCATTGTTTTAGGATTGCCCAAACGACAATCCCCAATCCGGTTCCCACCCGGTATGGCGGAGGAAGCGGAGGCTGGTGCGTGAATCGCGCTCTGAAAATCCCAACGGGATTTCCCCCTCCAGCCCAGGGTTGTTCCAACCCTGGGCATCGTGTCGCGGTTAATCCCCAACCCCACCGAGGTTGCGTCATCGTCAGGTCGTCTCAGGGTCACAACCCCGATGGGGTTGATAAAACCCAATCCTGCGGTCCCAGGGTTGCTCGTTGCTCGCACCCCTGGGCTTTGTGTCGCAATCCCCTTGGGATTGAGCAAACGACAATCCCAACTTCGTTTCGCAATTCCTCTCGAATTGAACAAACGAAAATCCCAACGGGATTTCCCCCTCCAGCCCAGGGTTGTTCCAACCCTGGGCATCGTG
>JACQEL010000117.1 GCA_016200595.1 Deltaproteobacteria bacterium | reverse complement strand
TTGCCGTGGGAGACGGAAAAGGTTTCCAGTACCAGGCAGTCGTACTGCGAGCGTAGGGGCGACGCATGCGTCGCCCCTACAAACTCGTGGAAGAGGCGGGATTTCCCCAGCCCCGGCTCACCCATCACGCCCACGATCTGGCCGTGGCCTGCCCTGGCTTGAGCGAAGGCCCGGCGCATTTGCTCCATTTCGCTCTGGCGACCCACGAAGCGGGTCAACCCCCGCCGAGCTGCCACCTGCAGCCGCGTGCGCAGTGGCCCGACTCCGACCACTTCATAGATCTGCACCGGCTCACTCACCCCTTTGACCTTGGCGGCCCCTAACGCCTTGAACTCAAAATACCCCTCGGTCAGTTTGTACGTCTGCTCGCTCACCACAATCGCGCCCGGCGTGGCCAGACTCTCCATACGCGAGGCTAAACTCGTCGAGTGGCCAATGGCCGTGTAGTCCGCGTGCAAGTCATCTTTGCGGATCGCGCGCATCACCACTTCGCCGGTGTTGAGTCCCACGCGAATCTGTAAGGGCACCCCTTGCTCTAATCGCAGGTGGTCGGCATAGCGTTTCATCTCCTCCTGCATGCGCAGTGCGGCATAGAGCGCCCGCTGGGGATGGTCTTCGTGGGCAATCGGGGCGCCGAACAGGGCAAAGATGCCATCGCCGGTGTACTGCACCACATAGCCCTCATAGCGATGCACGGCGTCCATCATGAGCTGGATGGCGGGGTCGATCAGGGCGCGGGCTTCTTCGGGGTCGAGGTCTTCGATGAGGCCCATGGAGTTCGTGATGTCGGCAAAGAGGGCGGTCACGGTTTTGCGTTCCCCCTCGGTAGCCCCGCGGGCTTCCCGGGCGGCCTGCTCAAAACGGCCACTCGTTGCCCTTCGATGAGTTCCTCCTTGAGCACGTCGAGTTGGTCCTCGTCCAAGCCAAATTCAAGCCTGAGCGTGCGATAGGTTATCCGCCCTTTCCGCCGCAGCAGGTCGCTGGCTTGGTCAATAATCTCCGAGAATTTCACGCCTGCCTCTTCGCTCGCTCGTTCATGTCATCCGGCGAGTTCGCCCAACAACGCTTTGGCCTCTTGCAAGTCCTTCGTATCAAACCCTTCAGTGAACCAGCCGTAAATCTCGGCCAGCAGCTGCCGGGCTTCTTCTTTCTTGCCCTGCTGCTGCCACAGCCGGCTCAGGCTCATCACTGCGCGTAGTTCCAGCGATTTCGCCCCCTGCTGCCGGGTGATCTCGATGGCCTTCTGAAAACACGCCTCGGCCTCCAATTGCGGGTTGCGGATTGCGGATTGCGGATTATTGACTGCGGACCTCGGACTTCGGACTTCGGACTGTTTTAGCGTGAGCGTTCCCTTGAGCCGATACAGCTCCGCCTCTAAATGACGTTCACCGTTTTTATGAACCGCCGCCTGCGCCTCGGCCAGCAGGGTAAGGCCTTCTTCAACTTGTCCTGTCTCCCCATATGCCTCAGCCAGGAGGCCGAGCAGATAGGACCGGATTACTCCGAGCCCTGTGGCTTGTAAGGCGGCTAACCCCTGACGCATCTCTGCAATTCCTTCCCCCCTTTGCCCCTGCGCGGTCAACGCCCAGCCCCGCCAGCTCGTTCCCCACGCCAACCGGTACGATAGCCCGTGCTCGCTCGAGAGGGTAATCAACGCCTCGGCCTGCTCTTGAGCGGCTTGTATCTCTTTGCGAAAGTGATGGAGGTTAGCAGCAACGTTCAGAGCATAGGCCAGGTTAAACGGGTCAGTCAGCGCTCGGCTCAGAGTCAGTGCTTCTTGGATTCTCCTCTGAGCCTGTGCAGGATAACCAAGAAACCATAAATTCATAGCTGCAATAGAGAGACAAGGGACTATACGGTTCAGCCTAGGGTGGGAGTCCTGAGACCAGCTCGGGTCCTGCTGCTGAGGACCGTATAGCATGATCCCCCGCTCCAGGTATTCCTGAGCAAGAGCAAGCTCTCCCTGGTTTTGTAGAGCCGTCCCCAGGAGGGAATAGGCTGCTCCAAGCATGGTCGGGTCTTGTATGTGTTGGGCTAGGCGCAGGCACTGTTCCCCTAGTTGCCGGGCTGTCTGTAATTCCGCTCGTGCGACACAAGACTGTCCCAGTCCAAATAGCACTGGGAAGAGGTGGGGAGTTTCCCCCACCTCCTGGCATAACTCTCGCGCCCGAGCGAAGACGCGTTCTGCTTCCAGAGCTGCGAACCCTTTGGTATCCTGCAATACCCCACCGAGGGTGATTTGCAGCATAAGCTCTCGCTGGGTACGCTCGGGAGCGGCGGGGAGAGTCTTGAGCAACTCCAGAGCAGCAGTCAGGTGATGGATCGCCTCCGCAGTAGCTGAGCGCTGCGCGGCCTGTTGCCCGGCCAGATGCAGATACTCGACCGCCTTCGGGGTGTTCCCGCTCCGACTGTAATGATGGGCCAGTTCACTGTAGTGGTCGTCTAAGCTGGAACGGTAGAGCGCTTCAATCGCTTGCGCCGTTTGTTCATGCAGGGCTTTACGGCGCTCCTGGAGAACCGTGCCATAGGCCACTTCTTGCGTCAGCGCATGCTTGAAGAGGTATTCGACTTCTGGAAACGCCGGCCGTTCGTAGAGAAACTCTTTGCTTTGTAGGGAGGATAATAGCCGATACAGTTCCTCCTCGGGTTGCAGAACGACCTGCCGGACGAGGCTCAAGGGAAACTCGCGGCCGATGGCCGCTAATTGCTGCAATAAGGCCTTCTCCGCCATCCCCAATCGGTCTATCCGTGCAGCTAGGACTCCTTGCACGGTCGGTGAGATATGCAGCTCAGTCGGCGCTTTCTCTAACCGGTAGTTCCCTCTTCCTCCGACCAGTACGTGTTCTTCAACCAATGTCTGCACCACCTCTTCCATGAAGAAGGGCGTGCCTTCGGTCTTCTCTAGAATAAGGCGCTTCAACGTCTTGAAGCTTGCATCGTTGCCCAGCAAGAAGGTGAGGAGTTCTTCGGCCTCGTCTTTGCTCAGTGGCGCAAGCCGCAGTTGGGTGTAATACGTCTTCGTCCCCCACTCGTGCCGGTACTCGGGCCGGTAATTGACGAGCAACAGAATCCGCGCACTCACCACACTCTCGCTCAGCGCGTCGAGAAAGCCTTGCGTCTCACTGTCGATCCAGTGCAGGTCCTCAAAGATGAGCAGCAGCGGCTGATTGAGACTCTCCCGTAGGAAAAGTTTTCTGATAGCCTCAAACGTGCGTCGCCGTCGGATGTGCGGGTCCATTTGCGCAAGTGACGAGGTCGGGTCTTCGATGCCCAGCAGGGCAAAGAGATAGGGCAGAATGTCTTCCAGTCTCCGGTCCAGGATCAACACTTTCCCGGCAATCTTCTCCTTGCGCTGCCGGTCCTCATCCTGCGGGTGAATCTGGAAGTAGCTCTTGAGCAATTCAATCAGCGGCAGATAAGGCGAGGCTTTGCCATGGGAGACCGAGTAGGCTTCCAAGACCAGACACCCACTCTGGGAGGTGAGCTTAAACTCGTAGAATATCCGCGATTTGCCCAACCCCGGCTCGCCCATCACGCCCACGATTTGGCCGCGCCCCGCCTTGGCAAGTTCCCACGCTTTCTGGAGCTGCGCCAATTCACTCTGCCTGCCCACAAAGCGTACCAACCCGCGTCTGGCTGCCACCTGGAGCCGGGTGCGCAGCGGGCCGATGCCCAGCACTTCGTAGAGGGGCACGGGCTCTGTGACGCCCTTGATCTGCGCCGCGCCCAGCGCTTTAAGTTCAAAGTAGCCATCCGTGAGGCGGTAGGTGCTCTCACTAACGACAATCCCGCCTCCGGTGGCCAGGCCCTGCAGGCGGGCCGCCAGACTGGTGGAGTGACCAATGGGGGTATACTCCGTGTGCAGGTCATCTTTGCGGATTGACCGTACTACCATCTCGCCCGTGTTCACTCCGATGCGAATTTCTAGTGGTCGTCGGCCTGCAAGACGCAGTCGGTCGGCATACTGTTTGATCTCCTCCTGCATGCGCAAGGCGGCATAAAGGGCCCGCTGGGCATGATCCTCATGGGCAAGGGGCGCACCGAACAGGGCAAAGATACCATCGCCGGTAGACTGGACGACGTAACCTTCGTAGCGATGGACCGCGTCCATCATGAGCTGGAGGGCAGGATCAATGAGGGCGCGGGCTTCTTCAGGATCGAGGTCTTCAATCAACTCCATCGAGCCTTTGATGTCGGCGAAGAGGGCGGTGATGGTCTTACGTTCACCATCGGTCACGCCTCGGGCCTCCATTGCCGCCTGCTCGGCTCGGATGCGTTCGGCCAGATGTAGGGGAGTCCAGAGTCCAGGAAAGTCCGAAGTCCGAGGTCCGAGGTCCGAAGTCTGGAGGGGGGCTGGGGGCTGGGGGCTAAGGGCTGGGAGCTGGGGACTGACAACTGACAACTGCGAACTGGCAACTGTTTGCCCGCCCGTCCACACCAACACTTCTCTCTCCTCATCGACCGCGACGCGTTCGGCTTTGATTAGCTCTCCCTTCAAGCCCTCGATGAACTGGTCGTCGAGGTTGAACCGCGCCTTTAGCGATTGGTAGGACAGGCGGCCTCGGGTCCGTAACAGCTCGCGCACTTGGTCCAACACTTCATCAAAGGTCATACTCCCTCACCTGCCGGGGGGATTATAGTACATTGCGGTAATTATGGAAGGAAAAAATAGACGGTCGTCAGTGATCCTCGGAACCGTTTGCAGATCGACTTCGTACAGAAGTCTGTTCAACTGGAGCGCAAATTATGAAAGCTGATCCAGCAGTGCCTTCGCTTCTTTCAAGTCTACCGTGTCGAACCCCTCGGTGAACCAGCCGTAGACCTCGGCCAGCAACTGCCGGGCTTCGGCTTGCTTGCCCTGTTGCTGCCAGAGCCGGCTCAAGCTCATTACCGCCCGCAGCTCCAGCGACTTGGCCTGCTGCTGGCGGGCAATGTCGATGGCCTTGTGAAAGCACGCTTCGGCTTCCGTTTGGGGGTTGGGGATTAGGGGTTGGGGATTGGTGACTGCGGACCTCGGACTTCGGACCTCGGACTGTTTTAGCGTTAGCTCGCCTTTCAGCCGATACAGCTCGGCCTCATAGAGACGCTCTCCAGTTTTTTCCACGAAGTCCAGCGCCTCAGACAACAGTGGAAGTCCTTTTTGTGGTTGTCCTACTTTGTCGTAGGCTTCAGCCAGCAGCGCCAGACGATATGACCGGAAGAACTCTAGCTCACTGGCCCGAAAGGCGTCCAAGCTTTGCTGTATCTGGGCAATCCCCTCCTCTCCTCGTCCTTGCTCAACTAGTGCCCAACCCCGCAGGACAGTCCCCCACGCTAACCAGGATGGAAATCCCTCCTCAGTCGAGAGCGCAATCACTGCCTCAGCCTGCTCGTGAGCCAGTTGCACCTCCCGACGGAACTGATGGAACCGGGCAGTAGAGACGAAGGCCCAAGCCAGGCTAAAAGGGTGAGAGAGCTCGCGAGCGAAGGCGAGAACCTCTTGGCTGCGCTTGAAGGCCTGGTCCGGATAGCCAAGCTCCCGCAGCATATGGGCGGTATAAGAAAGGCAACCCACCTTGGAGTCAATGCCATAGAGGAAGGTGTGGGAGCGGTGCTGCTGGGGATCGTAGAGGGCAATGCCTTGTTCTAAGTGCTCTCGGGCGGGGACAAACTCGCCCAGGATATACAAGGCTAATCCCAGCACGTAGTGCACTTCTGAGAGGAAAGCTCGATCCTGAGTGCTGTGAGCCAAGCTGAGAAGTTGTTCGGCCAGTTCACGGGCTGTCTTGTATTCCCCCCGACCTAAGGAAAAATTCGCCAGACCCAGCAACACTGGGAAGAGCTGAGGTGTCTCTCCTACCTGATGACACAGCGCGCGTGCCCGGATGTAGGCTCGTGCCACTTCCGGGGCAGACCAGCCCTTGGTGGCGGTGAGCGGAGCGCCCAGGGCGATTTGCAAGGTGAGTTCTTGCTGCGCACGTTCAGATGAGTCTGGCAGGGTGGCGAGTAAATCTAAAGCGGCAGTGAAATGCTGAAGCGCTTCGGTGTTCGCCGAGCGCTGCCCGGCTTGTTGGCCTGCCAACTGGAAGTAGGTAATCGCCTTCTGCGCGTTCCCGCTGCGGCCGTAGTGGTACGCCAGCGCTTCATAATGATCCTCTAACCGAGCCTGAAAGAGCGTTTCGATGGCGTGCGCCGTACGTTCATGTAGCACTTTGCGCCGTTCGAGGAGCAGCGAGTTGTAGGCGACTTCTTGGGTGAGGGCGTGCTTGAAGGTGTATTCGACTTCCGGAAAGGCGGGCTGTTCATAAATGAATTCGGCCGCCTGCAGCCGCGCAAGCGATCCCTGTAACTCGACCTCAGATCTGTCCGTGACTCGCTGGACAAGGCTCAAGGGGAATTCTTTGCCGAGCACGGCCAGGGTCTGTAGCAAGGCTTTCTCGTCGGCAGAGAGTCGGTCGATGCGGGCAGTGAGAACCCCCTGAACCGTAGGAGGAAGATGCAGATCGGTAAGGGTAAGGTCGGCCTTGCCGACAAAGGGTGCAGCCAGCTGCGCCCCGCCAACAGGATCGCGCACGAGCAGGCCTTGTTCAAACAGCGCCTGCACGATCTCTTCCGTAAAGAAGGGGTTACCTTCCGTTCTTGCCAAAATGAAGCGTTTGACGGGCTGGAGAGTCACGTCCTCGCCGAGTAAAGCGGTCAACAACTCCTGGGCTTCTTCTGGCCTGAGCGGATCAAGCCGGAGCTGCGAGAAGAAGGATTTGTTCCCCCACGCGTGCTGATACTCCGGCCGGTAATTCACCAGCAACAAACTTTTAGCCGTGGCCAGACTCTCGCTTAGCAGTAAGAGAAACGCCTGCGTCTCACTGTCCAGCCAGTGCAGGTCTTCAAAGAGCACAAGTAAAGGTTGGTCAAGGCTCTCCCGCACCAATAGCCGCTTGATGGCCTCGAACGTGCGTTGTTTGCGGACCTGCGCATCCATTTGCTGGAGAGGTGTTGCCGGGTCAGCCATCCCTAAGAGCAAGAAGAGATAGGGCAGGGTGTCTTCGAGGCTGCGGTCAAGGGTGAGCACTTTGCCGGTGAGCTTTTCTCGTCGCTGGCGCTCATCATCCTGGACGGTGAGGTGGAAATAATTCTTGAGCAGGTCAATCACGGGGAGATACGCGTAGGCTTTGCCGTGCGAGACTGAGAAGGTTTCCAAGATAAGGCAATCACGTTGGGCGAGTACCTTAAACTCATGACAGAGGCGGGACTTCCCGACTCCGGGCTCGCCCAGCACTCCGACCATCTGCCCATGCCCGGCATGCGCCTGCGCCAGGGCTTGCCGCAGATGCTCTATTTCCCGCTGCCGCCCGACAAACCGTGTCAGCCCGCGCCGCGCCGCGACTTGTAAACGGGTTTTGAGCGGACCCACGCCCAGTACCTCATAGATGTGCATCGGTTCACTGACGCCCTTGACCGTTGCCGCCCCGAGTGGCTTGAACGTAAAATACCCCTCGGTCAGTTTCTGGGTGTACTCACTGACTACAATCGAGCCGGCCTTGGCCAGACTCTCCATCCGTTGCGCCAACCCGGTCGAATGACCAATGGGCGTGTACTCCGTGCGCAAGTCGTCTTTGCGAATGGACCGCAGCACCATTTCCCCGGTGTTAATGCCCACGCGGATTTCCACCGGCGTGCGCCCGGCCAACCGCAGGGTGTCCGCATACTTGCCGATTTCTTCTTGCATGCGCAATGCGGCGTAGAGCGCACGTTGCGGATGATCTTCATGGGCAAGCGGAGCGCCGAAGAAGGCGAAAATCCCGTCGCCGGTGGATTGCACGACATAGCCCTCGTAGCGATGGACCGCGTCCATCATCAGGGTGAGAGCCGGATCGATGAGAGCGCGGGCTTCCTCAGGATCAAGGTCCTCCATCAAGGCCATCGAGCCTTTGATATCGGCAAAGAGGGCGGTGATGGTCTTGCGCTCGCCGCGGGGACGGCGCGGGCCTCCAACGCGGCCTGCTCGGCCCGGATGCGCTCGGCTAAATGTGGGGGAGTCCAGTGTCCAGGAAAGTCCGAAGTCCGAAGTCCGAGGTCCGAAGTCTGGAGGAGGGCTGGGGGCTGGGTGTTAGGGGCTGGGGGTTGGGAACTGACAACTGACGGCTGCGCACTGCCAACTGGTGGTTGCGGCTGGGGGGCGAGGGACGTGCCACAGTCGCCGCAGAACTTGGCGGTTGGCCTCACCTCGCGCCCGCAACTCGGGCAGGCCCGCACCAGCTTGGTGCCGCAGTCCTCGCAGAACTTCATCTTCTCGGGATTCTCAAACCCACAGCTTGGGCAGTGCATGCTGCTTCTTTACTCCTTCGGGCTTCCCAGGACAAGGAAAACGCCTACAGCGGTTTTCCTTTGCGCAAGGAGACAGACCGTTTTCTCCGTCGTAGGCCGGGATAAGGCCGCAGGCCGTTCCCGGCGTGCGCATCGCCGCCGGAAACGCTCCGCTTATTCCGGCCTACTTTCTTTCTCTCTTCATGCCAATTCTTCCAGGAGCGCCTTCGCTTCTTGCAAATCCGCCGTGTCAAAGCCTTCAGTAAACCAGCCGTAGATCTCGGCCAGCATTTGCTGAGCTGCGGTTGTTTTGCCTTGTCGTTGCCAGAGGCGCGCGAGGCTGACCGTCGCTCGGAGTTCCAGTGACTTTGCTTGCTGCCGTCGGGCGACCTCGATAGCCTTGAGAAAACACGCTTCGGCGTCCAATTGCGGATTGTGGAATGCGGATTGCGGATTATCGACTTCGGACCTCGGACCTCGGACCTCGGACTGTTTTAGCGTCAGCTCCCCTTTGAGCCGATACATCTCCGCTTCGTAAGGACGCAGTTTGTCTGCCACAGCTAATGCCTCAGCCAGCAGAGCGAGTCCTTCTTCTGCCTGTCCCACCTTCCCCTGCGCTTCGGCTAGGAGCATGAGGACCAGCACCCGTCTCCCTGCTGACACGCTGGCCCGTTCAGCAGCTAATACCTGACGCAGCTGCGTAATCCCTTCCTCTTCCTGCCCCTGCATGATGAGCGCCCCACCGCGCATGATAGTTCCCAACGTTAAGAAATGTGCAAACCCCTGCTCGCGGGAGAGCGCAATCAATGCCTCTGCCCGCTCCTGGCTTACTCGCCACTCTCGGCGGTGTAGATGATGCATACTGGCGGAGGATAGGGCAAAAGCCAGACTATGGGTGTGTGCCAACTCTTGGGCGAGAGTGAGTGCCGCACGGCTCCTCTTCAGCGCCTGGTCTGGATAACCCAGTTGCCACCAGACCCCGGCTACACGGGAGAGGCAAACCACTCCAGGGTCGAGTCCATAGAGGAAGGCTAAGGCGTGATGTTGCTTGGGATCGTAGAGGGCAATGCCCTGCTCCAAATGCTCTCGGGCAGGAGCAAACCCTCCCAGCAAAGACAAGATTGCCCCCAGCACG
>JACQEL010000116.1 GCA_016200595.1 Deltaproteobacteria bacterium | reverse complement strand
GCTGAGCAGGTCTATTACGAAGCCAAGCCACAGGAACTGAGTCTACCACCGCTCGCCGAAGGTGAGCGCATCGCCATCTACTACGAACTCGCCGATGGTTCGCTCCACAAGGTAAGTCACGACGACGAGTAGAGGGTTACGACTGATCTGCTGCTCGGGCTTCGACAATCTCAGCAAAAACGATTCTCACCCGGCCATTGTGAGTCGGTAGTAGCGACCGGTCGGTCGCCCTATAAAACAGGGACTTGCAGATGGCTGTTCCTTCTCTCATGCCCAGGCTCTGCCTGGGCATGCCGTGGGGTCGTGGCTCTGCCACACCTGGGGTTTGTGTTCTCAGGCAGAGCCCGGGAACGAGGGCGTCAATTTTGTATTTGGCGAAGTACGAGGCATTCCCCTGTAGACCATTTTGCCCCTATTTACATGCTTTCGGACGGCAACATATGTTACCTCTCGGAGGGAATGACCATGCCGGCGAAGGTTGTCGAGTATTATTACGACTTCTCCAGTACAAACTCCTATTTCGCTACGTTCTTGACGCCGGAGGTATGTCGGAGAACCGGCGCGGAATTACGTTGGCTGCCCTTTTACCTGGTCCATGCGTTTCGCCATAATAATCACTCGCTCGATAAAGAGCCACGCGCTAAGCTCGCCTATTTCTGGCGGGACCATCAACGCTGGGCCAAACGTACCGGGCTGCCCTTCCGCATGCCATCGATCTTTCCCATTAAGTCGAGCCAGGCGCTACGCGGCGCGATAGTCATGCAGCAGTGGGGGAAAGAGCAAGCGTATATTCAAGAGGTCTTTCGCGCCTACTGGGAGCGGGATGAGAATATCGCTGCTCCGGCGGTGTTGGGCCAGATTGCGGTTGGGTTGGGTGTCGATGCCAATGCCTTCCTGCGTGAGAGTCAGGGTGAAGCCGCTCGTCAGGAAGTAATCCGCATAACCGATGAGGGGATCAAGCGAGGAGTCTTCGGCGCGCCGACTTTTTTTGTTGGCGATGAAATGTTCTGGGGGAAAGACCGACTGGATTTTGTTGAGGAGTTGCTACGTAAATCTGATGAACACTAAGTTGTGGAGGAAACTACTGAGAGAAGAGTGGGTAGTGCCCATTCTGCGTCCGTGCTCACATTTGCCTCAGCATCTCCCGTAAACTTTGCAAACACAGTCGCGTCGCTTCTTCACCACCAAAAGAAAAAGCACTGCCTTTCGGGCGGTGCAATAAATCTTCGGGAATCTCACGGCGGACACGCCAGTGCGTTTCCAGGGAGAGATACCCCTTATAGCTATCAGCCTTGAGCGCCCTGAACTGCCCGAGATAATCTACTGCGCCCGTGCCAAACCTGACCGCCTCGATTTTTCCTGCGGGCGTGCGTCTGAGGTCTTTGAGCTGAATGTGCACAATCCACGGCTTGAGAGTTTCGTATCCGTCAGGGAACGCCGCCCGTGTTTCACCTTCCCATAGCTCGTTACCTGGGTCCCAGACCGAACGCACCTGCGGGTGGTTGAGAAGAGAGAGGAACTGGGCGACCTGCCGTGCATTCGCGCCTATTGTGCTCGGGTCGTTCTCGACGCCGAGAATCACATCTTCAGCTTCCGCCAGACGAAGCGGCTCCTGAAACTTCTCGGCAATCTGCTCCCACGGCGGCGCATCGGGCTGCTGCCAAAAGGTGAACACGCGGATAAGCTTCGTTTCGAGAGCGTGCGCGACCTCGATACAGCGCCGCAGAATATCGAGGTGTTGCCGCTCCTCTTCGGCATCCCCGAAGTTGCACTTGTAGAACGGCGACGCGATCCCACAGATGCGCAGTCCGTAGTCGTCGGCAATCCGCTTGATCCGCGTAATATCGTTGGCATCGAACTCGTGCGGGCCCTTCTCCCATACCGAGCGAATCTCCAGCGCCGAGCCGCCGAACTCTTTTACCAGCGCAGCGGCAACAGTGAGATCTTGCGAGATTTCGTCGGTGATGACAGCAATAGGAAACATGCAAGCCTCTTAGCAGGAGCCTAACACAAGAAACAAGCTGATAAGGAAAAGTAAGGAAAAAAGAAGCTCAGTTGACGGAGGAGTATACCTTTCATAGGCTGCACAAGACAGAGTAAAGGCCCGAGGAGGCTCTCGCTATGCAAGCCAGTAGGATTTCTGCGAAAGGTCAAGTCACGATCCCCAAGGAGATACGCGAAGTCTTAAAACTCGAGCCGGGAGATCTGGTTGCGTACGAGTTGCAGAATGGGACAGTGACGCTCAAGAGGGTAGAGCCCCTCGATACTGTATTTCATGAGGCGCTCTCCGCCACCTTAGACGAATGGAATACCCCAGAAGACGACGAGGCTTTTCGTGACTTGTGATCCCTGGGACGTAGTGATCGTCCCCTTCCCTTTCACGGAGAAAGCTGGAACGAAACGTCGTCCAGCCTTGGTCCTCAGCACCAAGGTATTCACGCTGAACAATCGATTGATTATTCGGCGCAGTGGTCGCCTGTCAGAGAAAGATCGTAAAAATGCAGCGAAAGCCCTTAGTCTCTACCTGATCTCGCAGCCTTGAACAGCCATCTCGTTGACAGGAGCTGACACTGGGCTGGCACTGAGGGTGTTTCGTAATGGCTAGAATTCCACGTTGACTTGTCAAGGACAGGGTCGCTGATGTAAGATTCCCCCGCTTAGAATCAGAGCTAAGGACCAGAGCCAATTTTGTCTACGGCCGATTCTATCGCGTCTATCTGGGGCTAGGAAAAAACTTTTGCAGGCAGCCGACAAGCCTGGGAGGTGTACAGACATAGCCGGTCACCACTATTCTGTCCTAGAATGTATACGCCTGACCACGTGAACCCTAACCGAACCTATAGGGAAACAGACATACGCGAATGAGCACCACTACCTACCAAGATATTAAAAGCGGGCTTCACCAGCTCTACACAGAGGACGACCGTCCGTGGCTTGTGGGGTTCAGCGGCGGTAAGGACAGCACGCTGTTGGCCTCACTCGTCTTTGATACCGTCCTCTCCCTACCACCGGACAAACGCATAAAACCCATCTCTGTTGTCTGCACCGACACCCGCGTAGAGATTCCTGCCATTGTTGAAATGGTGGAAGGAACGTTAGACAAGATGCGCAAGTGCTCTGAGCAACATGGGCTGGGCGTCGATGCGAATCTGCTCAAACCACCTTCAGAGCAATCGTTTTGGGTCAACATCATCGGGCGTGGTTACCCGCCGCCGAACCGAACCTTTCGCTGGTGTACCCAGCGAATGAAGATAGATCCTGTGAACATCTTTGTTCAGCAGCGTCTAGGCTATTGGAGCGAGGCAATTCTTCATCTGGGCGCACGACGTGCGGAAAGCGCCAGCCGCGCCCAGACAATGGCGGGTCGCGAGGCACGCAATGGTTTGCATCGCCATCCTGACCTGCCCCGCGTGTGGGTGTCAAATCCAATAGAGTTCCTCAGTACCGAAGAAGTGTGGGCCTACCTACTTCAGAAACCCAATCCCTGGGGTGGAGATAACCGCTCACTGTACAAGCTCTACGCCAATGCAAGCGGCGGCGAGTGCCCAATCCAAATTGACACCAGTACGCCAAGCTGTGGCAACAGCCGATTCGGTTGCTGGACGTGTACCGTGGTCGATCGTGATAAAGCGAGCGAAGGTCTACTTGCCAGCGGCGACGAGCGTATGGAGAAACTGATCGAGTTCCGAGAGACTCTCCTGTACTACCGTGACCCAGCCAACAACAAACGCGATATGAAGCGGATGAACGGCAATGAGGGACCAGGACCGCTCACGATGACCGCCCGTCGCGAATTGTTGACTCAATTGCTCAAGTTGCAGGAAGAAACCAGTCTAAAAGTCATCAGTGAGGATGAACTATTTCTGATTCAACAGTTTTGGAAGGCTGCTCGTGAGCCCGATGATGGCGGCGGCGTAGGGCGCATCGTCACCCGCCAGAAAGGGATCGTGATGAGTGACTGGAAAGAAACCAACCGCCTGCGTGAACTGCAGGAGGAAGTAGCCGCCGAGAAGAGCATCCGGCCTGACACTCTGCGTCGTCTACTTGCAAAAGTCGAAGAATACAGTGAAAGCCACCGTGCTGTCGGTTTGCCGGATGATCTGCTCAACATCCTTAAGGACGACTTAGAGCACGAGGCGGCTCTAAACTCTGACCGCCCATAAGCAAAGAATGTCCGCTGCTATACTCTGTGAAAAATGGCTGAGGGTTGTTTCAAACCTTAGCGTTTCTCGCAAAGGGGGCATCGCACCCCACAAACCATTGTTGCTCCTGGTGCTCGCGGAACTCGCTGAGCAGGGCAAGCTCACCGAAAAAACCCTCCCGCTCACCGGAGAATTGGTCTTTCGCTTTCTCGCTTACGGGACGGTTGTTGCCGAACGGCGGTCCCAACGTCCGGACATTCGTCTACCATTCTACTACATGCGCAGCGACGGCTGTTGGACACCGCTTGACGAGAACGGCCAACCTACTTTAGAGCGGCGTCGCGCCGTTGCTGCGCAACTGAACGAAACCTTTTTGGCCTGTCTGAATGACCCAGACTTCCGAAATCAGATGCGGCGTATCTTGATTGCGAAGTATTTTATAGACGCTGGCGAACGTGCGGCACTGTATCAACTGGTCGGCTTGTCCGTGCCTCCTGATCCGGTTGTCAAAGAGGATGCCCGACTCTATGAGGCTGCCCGAGAGCGAGGAAGGGAAGCTCGTTTTCGCTTGACCATAGTCCCCGTGTATAGCTACACGTGTGCCTTTACTCGCTACCGTCTCGTAACCGTGGACAGTGGCAGCATTGTAGAAGCAGCGCATATCCACCAGTTCGCTGATAGCCGCAACAATCATCCTCGGAACGGCATCGCCCTTTGTAAGAACGCCCATTGGATGTTTGACGAAGGGCTTTGGTCACTGGACGACGACTATCGTGTACTTGTGGCTACGAAGCGATTCGATGAATCTGGAGCAGAGGCGTTCCTTTTGTCACCCAAGGCAAACACACGCATTCTCCTTCCTGCTGATCCGAATTACTGGCCGGACAAAGCCCACTTGGCTTGGCATCGTAAACACCACGGCTTTGAGTCTGCCTGAATTTTCACCAAAGTCTAAAAATCGCAATGTTTGACCAGGCTGGTACCTTTTCTGGTAGCGTTGTTCGAAGTGGTAAGTGGAAACTTTATCAGAAGCTTGAAATTCCACGTTGCTCTTCTGTTTGTTGTGAAAGAGGTAAAACTCAAAGTTGAGCGACCCCGAGCAACGAAAAACCCTCGACGGTTTGGTCCGGCGGGAACTGAAAGAGGTAGACGCTGTTCTGTGTCTACAGGGTACTCGATATGACACAAAAATCTGCATCATCTGAGTTTTTCGACCCCATACCTGCCCTTCCAGTTACGCAAGGCAGGACAACCTTCTACTTATTTACGATTTCCGCAAGGAAGCTCCTTGAGATCGCCTACACCTCCGAGAGGACACAATATAACCGAACAGAAACCCAGCGTGGCCTACGCCCGGAACGACTCAAAGAGATTGGTAGATTTCTCACCTCAAACGGCTCAAATCCGCCGCTCCTGCCCAACGCCATTATCGTCAGTCTCAGCCCCCAAAGTGGTTTCCGAGATGGACATATTCACATCTGTAAGCGTCCTTCCGGAGAAGCTTTTATCATTGACGGACAGCATCGTCTTTGGGCGTTCAAGCAGGAATACTCAGGAGACATAGACCTTGACGTTGTTGTGACCGCCTTCATTGATCTTGACGATTCTCGCAAGGCATTTATCTTTCGGTCGATCAACGGGAATCAGCGAAAAATCAATCCTTCGCTTGTCTATGATCTCATTCCGATGTTGCGAGACAGAGAGTCAGTGGAATTCGAGGATAAGAGATGCCATGACCTCCTCGTGCTTCTCAATGAAACGTCGGATTCCCCGTGGAAGGACCGCATTAGTATGGTGGGGGGTGGAAACCGAATCATAAGCCAATCTTCGTTTATCTCAGCACTCAAAAAACTTCTTAAGAAAGGGCACTTGTTTGCCAGCACAGATCCGGACTTCTTCGAGGAACGCATGCAGCACGAGCTGTTGATCGAGTACTTCAAGGCGATTCACAATTCGTATTCTGTTCAATGGGACAATAAAGCGTTTTTCCTCTGCAAATACGTCGGGGTCTCAGCGCTGCTCAACCTTCTCGAACGAATTATTGCAGACCTTAGACAAAAAAAGATAGCAATCAGTGATGCTAATGGTCTAAAAATAAACAGAGATACCTTTGAACCTTACGTTGCGAAACTAACACAATTTTCCTTCAGCGCGGCTGAGGAAAAAGCAAAAGGAATTTCTTACTTGGGTGAAGGCGGAATTAACGAGCTAACCAAACGTGTGATCTCGATAGTCTTTGGTAACTGAAATGCCAACAGTTATTACCTCTCCAGCAGGCACCATCGAATCCATGCTAGATCACTCCTGGCTTGCAGACGATTTGAAAGCCGCGTTTGGTGCGGCGCCCTTCGTCGCGAATACAACGTCTGTTTCGGACTATCTCGCTTCTTGGCTCACCAGCAGTGGCTATAATTCAGAGCGCGTCCGTAGCGGACTTTACGTTCAAGACGCGCAGGTGACAGCCTGCCTCATGAATCAAGCACTGGAGTTTTTACAGAGAACATTGTGCAATACCATAGCTCATTACATGCTCGCGCGGAGCGGGCTAGAAACATGGGCGCGCGTAACGAACTATTATGCAGGTTACTTCTGTGTTCACAGCTTGCTTTGTCTCCAGGGGCGAACGATTACGAGGCTACAATTGGATAGAGCCGTCCTAGTTCAGATTGTTCCGGTTGATTTACGTAATCATGTATTTGGTATCACCAATAGTCACCTAAGTAAGAATCCTCATCACGAGATACCTTGGCGGCGATTTT
The DNA here is from genome assembly GCA_016200595.1 of Deltaproteobacteria bacterium. GTDB lineage: Bacteria > Desulfobacterota > Binatia > Bin18 > Bin18 > JACQEL01. The sequence continues at coordinate 4,598 of JACQEL010000116.1, read as the reverse complement.
ACCAGATTTATGACAGGTATGCGGTTCCTCACCAGGCTTATGAGCTTGTTGCGAGAAAAGCTTACGTCACTAATCCCACCGACGAGTCTACCGAAAGAAACGCGATTAACTATACCCCATTTGTTGGCTTCACCGAGATCCGCAATTTAATCCGACATCAAGAATTCTCAACACTTTTCGTAGAATACATTTCTAAGCTCGAACAAAAGAGCACCCTAGAGGAATTCCTGATTGATCTCCAAGGATTCGCATCAGATCCAGATCACAAATACTTTGCTCGAACCTTGCTGAAGTTAGCCCTTGCCGGAGATATTTTATTGGCGCTCCCAACTGCTTTATATAACCACAGATGTGCACAAGGGCGTTGTCAGGCCGACCTTCACGGAAGCTCCTCCAACGTCTTATATCTTCCCTCTTGATACTGTTGCCTTGACTTCGCAACGTGAGCAAGAAACTTCTCGTCTTTCAGCAAGCGGTACTCCAGCCAGTCCTCTTCATCCTCAAAGCCAATGATGAGGGCGGCGGGACGACCGTGAATGGTGACCACAACTTCTTCTTTGCCTGCCTTCTTGATGAACTCCGAAAAATTATCCTTCACTTTTGAGAGCGGTACCTTAATCATTTTTCCCCGTGCTCCGCTAGCCATTGAAGGGTTTTCTCCTTGGGCATGATAGCGATGACAACAATGAGTTTCACTCCAACAGCCCCCGTTTCGCCTCTCTGCCTGATTCCAACTCCGCCACCGACTCTTGGAGCCGACGGGCGTTCTTCGGGCTACGCAAGAGGTAAGCGGTTTCCTCAAGGGCTTGGTAGTCTTCTAGGGAGAGCAACACAATCGAGCGTTGATTTTTGCGAGTAATAATGACAGGAGCGTGGTCGTCACATACTTTGTCCATCATTTTCGCGAGCTGACTGCGAGCATGAGAGTAGGGAATGGTGTCCATTTTTGAATCCTCACCTTGTATGTGTACAGGTATTCGTACAACAGGGGCAGATGCTGCACAAGCTACTGTACCTGGTCGTGGCCTGGATTCCTGACGAAGTGGCCGCTCGCATCGAAGAGTTAGTGGAAGATGCTAGGAAAAAACGCTCAGTCAAACATGTTGTGAAGAAACTGTTCTCCCATTGAAAACGAACGCCGAACCTTCAAGATTGTTCCCGGCGATTAGGGCACAAATCAGTGATCGCTGGTATTACGTGACCACGCCTCGTCCTCCTCTGGCCGATCCCAATCCTGGGCAAGCGCCTGTTCACTGAGGAGGGCTGTTTCAGGAACCCCGGCATCTGGGGCGTCCTCCAAGATGGTCACGAGCGCCTTGTGCGCTGCTGTCAATTGGATAGCTTCCAGCAAACGTACGTTTCCGTGCTCGTCAATGACAGCCTCGACTGTTCGTAGCATTGCTTACCTCCACTTTGATTGTATGCGAAGGGCCTGTGTCGTGCACGCCTCAGGTCGGGAAGCACCTCAACAATAGCATCGCTATCCACCAGTCCAAGAGCCGAAATCTGTTGCTGACCATAGCGGAGAGTCAGCGGCAATCGCGGCAGACTGTCCAAGTCGCTTTGTGATAGGTCAGTAGTCGAATAAGAAAAGCGCATCGGTCATTCTTCGCGCTAGGGTTAGTCGTTGATCATGCCGATAAGATTTGCTGTTCATGGAGAGAAGATTCTTCCGCTCCGTTGCTGAACTTCTTGGCCGAGCTGTTCGGCAATTCCAACTTTTCCTCAAGTGGGAAGGGGAGGTCACAGATAGACATGTAGGTCAAGGCGATCAAAGGTGCTGCGGAGGCGTTTGGGCTGCCGAGAGGCGACCCGCGCCTGGGTTTCTACCAAACCCAGGTTCTCTAGGACTCGCAGATCGGTGCTGACATTTTTGATGTCCCGCTCGGCCAGGGAAGCAAGTTGACGGGCTGACTGTGGGCGGTGTCGCCGGATCAAACGCAGGAGTTCTAACCGTTTTGGAGTGAGCGTGCGGGCCATCTCGGCGATGCTGGGGAACGACAGCATAGGGATGGCCCGGGACAGCTCTTTACCCTTCTGGGCCGCGCTGGCCACACGGGAGAAAGCCTCTCGTACCTGGTGATAAAACTCTTCTTCTCCCTGCACCACAATCTGTACGCGTTTTAATTTCATAACTTACCTGCTTTCAGCAGTTCTACCTCTCGGCGAAAATCAGCTAAAAGTTGGTCAATCCCATGCCACTCATACGGAGCCTCGCTGCCCCGTAGATGCCGGTGGTGGCCTTTGCCTGGTTCAAAGTCGTAACGGAGCACTGTTCCCCCACTCTCCCTTTCGTAGAGCTGCAGTCGGTAAGCAACCCCTTCAGGGTTCTCTCTCGTGGGCAAAAATTCGAATATGGCTACCTCAACCATGAGGGACGTTTCTTCTACCGGCTGCTTAAAGCGATACACCTCCCGTGCTCGCTGGCTCCGCCGTTTTGCCATTTGTTGGCATAAATACCATCAGAAAGGAGGGATGGCAAATCGGGGTGCAAGCGCTCAGCTTCGCTGGCTTGGTCAGGTGACGTCTTTCTCTTATTTCGGATAGCGAGTCGCGTCGATCGCGATCGCGAGAAACACTAGGGAGACAACGACCAACAAAACAGCAACAAGAGTTGCCATAGCTAAAACTTCCGTAAGCTTTGGATTTGCCGCTCAGTACGAACTATGCAGGGTGCGAACGCAGCGCTGAACAGCGGCTACTGTCCCACGGATTTCTTCTTGGCTGTTGCCTACATCAAGCGAAAACCGGATCATCTGCTGCGATGCAGTGGAGTCCGGTTTCATCGCCTTAATTACATGCGAGGGTTCGTCAGAATCAGCAAGACACGCTGAACCTGACGAAGCGCAGATGCCTTCCTTGTCGAGCAGGATGAGCAAGGCTTCGGATTCAACTCCGTGGAAAGTGATATTGCTGGTGTTAGCGAGCCTCTCCGTTCTGTGCCCGTTCAACTCCGTGTTGGGAACGGAATTCAGAATCCCATCTTCTAGCGTGTCCCGGAGCGGACGGACTTTTTTGTCGTAAACAAGTAGATGCCTGCGAGCCAATTGCGCGGCCTTGCCCATACCGACGATCAAGGGCACGCTCTCGGTGCCGCCGCGCAGGCCGTGTTCTTGATGGCCACCATACACGTAGGGTGAGATCGGTGTCTTGCGCCGCACGTAGAGTGCACCGATGCCTTTCGGCGCGTGAAACTTGTGGCCTGTTAGCGAAAGGTAATCGATAGAGATCTTCGGAACATCGATCGCGATTTTGCTTGCGGCTTGCACCGCGTCGCAGTGGTACAGCACGCCGCGGGAACGACAAAGCTCAGCGATCTCTTTGACCGGGAAAAGCACGCCCGTCTCGTTATTGGCCCACATCAGCGAGACGACGGCAGTCTCGTCTGTAATCGCGTGCTCAAGGTCGGCCAGTTTTAACAGGCCGTCGCGGTCAACCGGCAAATAGGTGACACGATAGCCCTCTTGCTCTAACGCCATGCAGTAGTTGAGCACTGAAGAATGTTCAACCGCCGATGTGATGAGGTGCCGTTTGCCTGGATGAGCTTTTAACGCGGCATGAATAGCAGCGTTATTGCTCTCGGTGCCGCAGGAAGTGAAAATCACTTCCCTGGGATGCGCCCCGATCAAATCCGCTACCTGCTCTCGCGCCGTCTCGATCACGGTCTTCAGCTTTGAGCCAAATTTGTAACTACTGGATGGATTCCCCCAGTCAGTAGTAAAATACGGCATCATCGCCTCTATCACCTCCGGGAGCACCTGGGTCGTTCCGTTGTTATCCAAATAAATCATAGAGCAATGTCCGCGGCCAGTTCGACATCTAACGGACGAGTCAGTCGGCTCACGTTGAGGACATGGAAGCCAATGACCTGCCCGTCTTTATCAACCTTCTCCATGACCTGATCATTGGCAGTCTCGCGGAAATACCCCTCTTTCTTCTCAAAGAGAACTTCAAGGAAGTCCCCTTCACAATCATACCAGACCGCTACTCGTCGTCTCTTGGCCATAAAACTGTCCCTTTCTTGATAGCGTCAGTAAGATACACAGTCAAAATAAAAGCCTCACTGCTCCTGACGACTACGATGACACATAAATATTTGGGTCCAACACGTGTCTGCGTCTGCCATACGTAGAAGAGTTCTGCTTCTGGGTCAGAACGAGAACGGATAACCTGTTCCGGCTGTGCTAACACAGCTCCTACTCTATCTACCCACTCTAACATTTCAGGATGATATTTCAGAATGTGCCGTCGGCGCTCGGTCGTAAAACGTACCTTTCGCCCGAGGTAGTCAGTGAGTGTTACTCTGCTCATTCGTCCAAGGAATTTCGTATAAGCCGGTGACCGGAAAGGGACATCCCTCTATCAGCTAAAATCTTTTCCCATCCCTCCCGTGTTCCAATCAGTTCTGGTCTCTCATATAACCCCCATTTTTCCTCTTGGCCAGTTAGTCGCGAAAACTTAGGACGCAAGGGGTGGTCAGGTGGTAGAAATTCTTCTTTCCTGTGAAGGATCGGCGGGTTGGACGAATCCCGATAGTCGCGATACTGAATCCGAAAGGTTTGCAGGGGGACAAGCAGTGAAGCAGCCAAAGCCGGGTG
>JACQEL010000115.1 GCA_016200595.1 Deltaproteobacteria bacterium | reverse complement strand
CGCTTTTGTTGCAGAGGAGGAGGGCAGAGGCTGCGAACGGGAGATCTAAGGAGAGAATCTTCTCTTCGTTGCCGCTCGTAATAGTCGGCTGCACCTTGTACCCGCTGGTGCCAGGGACCTTTTTCAACGAAATTTCTTTGATCGGGGCCCGCATCTGCCTTCTCAGTTCGTTTTCTAGATAAGTCTCCTGAGTGGCTAGGTGGTCTCGTGCCGGAGGCATAGGTTTCTCCCTTAAGATGACGTTAACTGGACAGTGTAGCGATGCGGCGGGGGTCAGCATACCGCCATGGCACACAGGGAGCCATACTGCCCTTTTTCTTGGCTCGCTTACCTGGCCGTTGGCAGTTGCAACCTCGCAAACCGCTACTGGGTAGCTGAACGGGGAACGGTCCACCTATAATATGCGCTGTGAGGAACGGAGACGAAGAGAGAGGGAAAGCCTCATCAGCCGTTTGTCCCTCGTCCTTCGCCGCCTCTTGATATGTGGCATAGAGCAGAGAGGGGTGAATGCCGATGAAAAAAGTCAATCTTGCCGAGAAATTTGCCCGGTTCAGCGAACATTGGCGTCCTAAGGTCGTCGGTGAACTCAATGGACAGGAGGTCAAGCTGGTCAAGTTCAAGGGAGCTTTTGTCTGGCATCATCATGAGGTGGAGGACGAGTTCTTTCTTGTGATCCGCGGGCGCTTTCGCGTCGAATTCCGTGACCACGCGGTGGAGTTAGCGGCAGGGGAATTCTTGATCGTCCCGCACGGGGTTGAGCATCGGAAGTCGAAGTCTTGCTGTTTGAGCCGGCAGCCACGCGCAACACCGGTAATGTCGAGGATGCGGCCTTCACTGCGCCTGCTGGCGAGCGCCTCTAATGAATTTTGACGAACAAGATAGGTAATCGAGGCTCCTGGTGGCACGGGCTTCCAGCCCGTGCTCAGAACAGGCTGGAAGCCTGTTCTACTATTGCCTGGCCGCAAGTCTGATTACCGATTTCGTTCATCAAATCTTAGAAGAGAAGGGAAATAAACTAATGAGCAAGCATCGGCTTTTTATCGTGGACGTCTTTGCTGAAGAGAAATATGCGGGAAATCAGCTTGCCGTCGTGACTCTAACCGAGTTCCTATCCCAGCCTGACATGCAGCGCATTGCCCGCGAGATGAATTTCTCGGAAACGACCTTTATCACCTCTGATGTCCCACGCGCGGGTGGATACGACGTGCGCATTTTTACTCCTGCGACTGAATTGCCGTTTGCCGGTCATCCTACCCTTGGTACTGCCTACGTCATCCGTCATGAGCTTGCCTCGACGCCGCCAGAGCAACTGGTCTTGCATCTCAAAATAGGCCCGGTGCCGGTCACGTTTGAGTCTCTCTCTGGCGGCAAAGAAACCGTGTGGATGCAACCGCCGACACCGGTTCTCGGTGCAATCCGCTCTGCACAGGCTGTTGCGGAAATGCTCGGCCTTACCCCCGACGACCTCGATCCACGTTTTCCGGTGCAAGAGGTCTCTATTGGCATCCCTTGTCTCTTCGTGCCGCTCTCCAGCTTGACCGCGCTTAAACGTGCTTACGTTGACATCGAGCGCCGCGCGGCACTCTTGCAACAAGGGATTGGTGCGGCGCAGATTTTTCTTTTTTGCCGGGAGACCTATTCTCCTGACCATGAGCTTGCCGCGCGCATGTTCTTTGAAGCCAACGGTATGCGCGAAGATCCAGCGACCGGCAGTGCCAATGTGTGCCTCGGCGCGTACCTACTGAAGCACAGCTATTTTGGCGGCGACCGCATCGATATCAAAGTTGAGCAAGGTTATGAAATCAGTAGACCCTCGCTCTTGCTGGTCCGCGCAGCCTGGCAATCTGGAGAACCGCGGGTGTCAGTTGGCGGCCGTGTCATTATGGCGGTGCAGGGTGAATTAGTGTGAAATAAAGGGAACGGAGAACGGCCGGTGAAAAAACTCAGGCTCTTTCTCATGCCCAGGCTCCGCCTGGGTATGCCGTGGGGTCGTGGCTCTGCCACACCTGGGACTTGCGTTCCTAGCCAGAGCCTAGGAACGTGGTGTCAACTTTGGTACGTGCTGAAGTCCTAAAAAATCCCGGAAGAAGATGTATGAGTCAAGTTCAGCTGCGATTTTTGGGGTCGGGGGATGCGTTTGGCAGCGGTGGTCGCTGCCAAACGTGCATATTGCTTGAGGGTGCGAGTGAGCCCCTCCTTATTGATGGCGGGGCCTCCTCGCTAATGGCAATGAAGAGTGTGGGAGTGGACCCTGCTGAGATCAGTTGGATCGTTCTTTCTCATTTGCATGGGGATCACTTCGCTGGGATCCCATTCCTCATTCTAGACGGGCAATTCAACCGTCGGGAGCGCCCGCTTTGCATTGCTGGACCGCCTGGCGTGCGCGAGCGAGTGGAGGCGGCGATGGAAGTCCTCTTTCCTGGCTCCTCCCGCGTGACACAGCGCTTCGCCGTGGAGTTCGTTGAACTGCAAGATCGTGTGACCATCTCAGTAGGTCCGGCTGTCGTGACGCCATTTCTTGTCCAGCACGCCTGCGGGGCGCCGCCGTACGCTTTGCGCATCGAGTATGGGGGTAAGGTAATTACCTATTCGGGCGATACCGAGTGGACTGAGAGTCTAGTGGATGCAGCGCAAGGAGCGGATCTTTTCATCTGCGAGGCGTACTTCTTCGAGAAGAAGATTAGGTACCATCTTGACTACCAGACGTTACTACACCAACGCGACCGGCTCGAGTGCCGGCGACTGATCCTCACTCACATGAGTCAGGACATGCTCAGCCGTCGCGCTGAGTTGGAGATCGACTGCGCTGAAGATGGGAGAATTATCGTGCTGTGAGAATGGCACGACAACGGCAGGAAGAGCCTGCCCTACTCAGTTGGCATTCCACAGAGCAATCCTGTAGGGCGGACTCTGCCCGCCAGCAAGCTGCCTCACTTTTGACGAATCACCCTCAATTGTCCTTCGGCATCTGATTTACCCTTGCAGCGCAGGCAGCACCTCTGCCGTGAATCGCTCAAGCGAGCGCATCGCCTTGGCCGGCTCAAGACCGGGCAATTGCATGCTTAAGATCATCTCCGTCATCTGATTGGCCCCGATGATCTCCGACAGCCGCTGCCTGACCTCCTGCGGCGAGCCGAGGACACAGGTACGTTTAACCTTATCGGGAATCGGTTGGATCCAGGACTGATCGCTTCCTGTCGCCTCGGACAGCCATTTGGCATAGAGCGCAGCCTGGTACATCGCCGCCGCCTCAATATCGGCCCACGCTTGCTCGGCAGTGTCAGCCACATAGACGATGCGACTGTTGACGATGCTGTAGGCCGCCGGATCTTTTCCTAGTTGACGCAAGGCCTCGCGGTAGAGCGTGACCTCGCGTTGGCCGAGGTTGCAGGCGAACGACAGATCGAGTTCTGCGCCCCGTTGGATCGCTTTGGGCGTCATGCCGCCCCAGAGCAGTTGGGGATACGGCTGGCTGATTGGGCGGGGCAGGACCTGGACATCACGAAACTGAAAATACTTGCCCGCAAAGCTGAAGGGCTCACCGGTCCAGGCACGCTTGAGGATCTCGATCGTTTCAAGCGTGCGGCCGAGCCGCTGCTTGCGCGATATCTGGAAACCGTCAAATTCTTCGCCGCGATAACCCAGGCCGATCCCGAGCCGCAGGCGCCCATTGGAGATGACATCGATCGTCGCGGAGTCCTCGGCCAAGCGCAGCGGGTGATAAAACGGAGCCAGCAGGACATAAGTGCCGAGCGAGACGCGTTTCGTGCGGGCAGCGAGGGCCGCGAGCGCCGGCATGATTGCCGCCAGATACCCGTCGTCGGTGAAGTGATGCTCTGTCAGCCAAATCGAATCAAAACCCGCCTGATCCACGAACTCTGCCTGACGGAACATCTCGGCATACAGGGTGCCGAAGTCAAGCTGCGAGCCGGGCGGATTACGGAAACCTAACAAGTAGCCGAACTTGATCGTGGTTGCCATTGAGTCTGCCTCCGAGGGTGCATATCAATTTCCTGGCAAGTCAGCCGGAGCTGGCGGAATACTCGCCGTTCACCCTTCGACGCGCTCAGGGCGAACGGGGCCAGGGGGCGAATTCGTTCAGGATTTACCGTTCGTGCTGAGCCTGTCGAAGCACGAACACG
>JACQEL010000114.1 GCA_016200595.1 Deltaproteobacteria bacterium | reverse complement strand
TCTTTCACCTTATAGATGCCGCCGACATACTGATCGAGCCCGAAGGCACCGACATGACCCCACTCAGTCGTCACCTCGATGCCGCGGAAGAGGGTGACTTCACGCTCCCGGGCGTAGTCTTCAATCTTGGTATCGGCCCAGGCATTATCGTGTTCAGTGATGCACACGCCATGCAGGCCAATCTTCTGCGCCTGGTCAACCAGAGCAAAGGGATCGAGATTACTATCCGCGCTGCCACGCGTCGTGTGAGTATGGAAATCAATAAGCATGCTCGTTCTTTCTATCTCTATCTCTGTCTTTGTCTTTATCTCTAGTCTCTGTCTCTATCTCTATCTTCCCGTGGAGGCATCTCTATACCGTCTTCTGCTCTCAGGAGCAAGAGAGAACCCTCATTCATCCGGGGTTGCAGGGTCTTTTTGATCTTATTAGGGTAACTCTCATGCGCAAACCTATTCTTATCCTACAACACTTTTGGTGCGAAACCCCAGGGGTTTTTCTCGACGTCCTCAACGAGCGTGGCATTCCCGTCGAGACCGTACAAGGGTTCAGAGGAGAAACGTATCCTGCCGATCTCTCCGCTTACAGCGGGGTCATCGCCATGGGCGGACCGATGGGAGTGTACGAAGAGGATCGCTACCCCTGGCTGCGCCAGGAAGATAGGTTATTGAAAACTGCGATTCAGCAGGACCTCCCAACCTTGGGCGTGTGTTTGGGATCGCAGCTCATTGCTAAGGCGGCAGGCACAGAAGTAAAGCCTGGAGCACGGAAAGAGATCGGCTGGTATCCACTCACTTTGAGCCCCGCGGCTCGGCAAGATTCGCTGTGGCAGTCTTTTCCCTCCACTTTCGAGGCCTTCGAGTGGCACGGAGATATTTTCTCGCTACCGCCCGGAGCGGTGTCTTTAGCCAGTTCAGAACTCTATCCGCATCAAGCTTTTCGTCTCGGCCAGCGGGTGTACGCCCTCCTCTTCCACTTAGAGGTTACCGCTGCTATGGCGAAGACGATGCTCGATACTTTTGCCGATGAAGTTGCCAGCGTGCGAACGTACATCGACTCCGCCACGATTGAACGCGACCTCGCACTCCGGTCCGCGCGGCTTAACGACCTGGCTCGGGATTTCATGCGAGGCTTTTGCGAGCTATTTTTGCTTTGTTGATCGCTAGAGATCAGAGGAAACGGCGGTATACCCTGGAGCACTTTCCTAGATCCGTCATAATGGTGAAGGAATAACGTATATGGCAACAGCAGCGAATGGACAATCAACCGTGGTTCGTACCGAACGTGGGCTAGCGATCGCCGGTACCCGGATCACGCTGTACGAGATGATGGATTACATCCTCGCCGGGTGGCCACCAAAGTTGATTCGTGATCGGCTCGACCTTACAGACCAACAACTGACAGACGCGCTTGCGTACATCAACACCCACCAAGCTGAAGTCGAAGCGGAGTACAAAACAGTCCTCCAGGAAGCAGAAGAGATTCGGCAGTACTGGGAAGAACGGAACCGCGAACGGTTTGCCCAGATTGCTGAACAACCGCCACGACCAGGACAGGAAGCGATTCGCGCGAAGTTGCAGGCGTGGAAAGAGAAACTCAAATCCACGTCATGACCGTTCTTGTTGATCACAACCTGAAAGGTCAGGCGCTCGTGCTCTGGGGAACTCTGGCTGCGGAAGGGTGGCTTGGCCTTTTCCCCCTACGTTTGGTGGCCTTCGAAGAGGTTGGCTTGCCGATCAATAGTAACGATCGCGCCGTCTGGCGGTTTGCCCAGGCCAAGGGGATGATCCTTCTGACCGGGAACAGGAGTAGGAAAGGACCGGATTCGTTAGAGCAAACCATTCGTGAAGAAAACGCCGTCTCCTCATTGCCAGTGATTACGGTCGCTAGCGTGGCTCGCCTCGACGAACGGTCTTACCGCGAACAGTGCGCCAGCCGCTTGGTCGAAATCGTACTTGATCTGAACAACTACCTGGGGACAGGTCGTCTCTTCATTCCTTGAACACAGTGCTCAGCCAACCGTGGTCCCGGATTCCTCTTCGCTGCATCCGGGCTACAGCACTGAGAACATAGATGCGTCGCCCTCCAGGTACACCCTGCGCGGGTTGACAGGCGTAGGAACTCAGCAGGATAATTGCCACCGATGAGCCAACCCGAGCGTACTGCACTCCGATCCTCACAGAACATTGAGCGTAGGCTTGCGGCCATCCTCAGCGCCGACGTCAAAGGCTACAGCCGTCTCATGGGCGCCGATGAAGAGGCGACGCTACGTACTCTCACCGCGCACCGTCACGTGATGGATACTCTCATCGCTCAACACTGGGGCCGCATCGTCGGCACGGCCGGGGATAGCGTGCTGGCCGAGTTTGCCAGCGTGGTCGAGGCCGTGCAGTGCGCAGTGGTAATCCAACAAACGCTGAAAGCGGAGAATGCACATCTCCTCGCCGAGCGCCAGATGGAGTTTCGTATCGGCATCAACATAGGCGATGTAATGGTTGATGGCGAACAAATCTACGGCGATGGTGTCAACATCGCAGCGCGGTTAGAGGCACTGGCGGAGGCGGGCGGCATCTGTATCTCAGGGATCGTGCACGAGCAGATCAAGACTAAGTTCGACTTGCATTACGACGACCTGGGGGAGCAGGAGGTAAAGAACATCGCTGAGCCAGTGCGCACCTGGCGGGTAGTGATGGACGAGGCGGCGGTGGCCTTGGCTGAACAGCTTGTGCTGCGGCAGACTCAGTCCGAGGTCCGCAGTCCGGCGTCTCCAAAAAGTAGGGTGGGCTTCGCCCACCGTTCTTGGATCGTAGCGACTGGGGCAGGGCTGGCATTTATCATAGGTATGGTCGTAACCGTCCGCCACTTTTCTCGTCCATTACTCAGCACTCAGGACTCAGCACTCAGGACTGAAACGGCGCCAGCGGCGCTTCCACTGCCTGACAAACCCTCCATCGTCGTGCTGCCTTTTGTGAACATGAGCGGCGACCCCGAGCAGGAGTATTTTAGCGACGGCATCACGGAAGACCTCACCAGCGCCCTGTCTCGCCTCTCCGGCCTCTTTGTCATCTCCCGCAACACCGCCTTCTTCTACAAAGGCAAAGCGGCGAAGATGCCAGAACTCAGCAAAGAACTCGGGGTGCAGTACGTCTTAGAGGGCAGCGTACGCAAGGCGGACGGGCAGGTGCGGATCACGACACAATTAATTGACGCCACGCAGGACCGTCACCTGTGGTCCGAGCGCTACGACCGACCGCTGCACGACATCTTTACGCTGCAGGACGAGATCGTACAAAAGATGGTGACGACGCTGAAGTTACAGCTTGCCCTGTGGGAGCAAGGACTCCTCGTCCGCAAGGCCACAGACAACTTGGAGGCTTATGATGCGTTCTTGCGTGGGCAAGAATCGTGGTTCCGGGCCTACTATGAAGCCAATAAGGACGCGAATGCTCAAGCGCGACAAATGTTTGAGCGCGCCATCGAATTGGATCCTCGTTATGCCGAGGCCTATGTTCAACTGGGTTTTACCTATTATGCCGAGTGGTTCTATAACTGGAATCACACTCCCCAGACCTTGGCACGGGCGGGCGAACTAGCGCAACAGGCTGTGACGTTGGATGAGTCTTTGCCTGCTCCTCATGTGATATTGAGTGTTGTTTATCTCTGGCAGAAGCAGCATGACTTGGCTATACACGAAGGCGAGCGCGCAATCGCGCTCGATCCTAACGGGGCTGAGGGTTACGCAAATTTGGGAGGTATTTTGGCTTGGGCAGGGCGGCCGGAGGAGGGAGTCGAGATGGTTAAACGAGCGATGCGGCTGAATCCACACTATCCGGTGAATTACCACCTGATTCTTGCTTTTACTGATCGCCTTGCCGGACAGTATGAGGAGGCGATCGCGGCGGCAAAGAAAGCCCTGGCACGCCAGCCTAATTTCGCACCTTGCTACTTTGCCTTGGCCTTCTCTTACGCACAGCTCGACCGACTCGAAGAGGCTCGGGCTGCGGGAGCAGAATTGCAACGGCTTGTACCTAATTTTTCTTTGGAAGGGTGGAAGCAGATGGCAGCCTTCAAAGATCCGGCGCTGCTGGAGCGAGACCTTGCCGCCTTGCGTAAGGCGGGATTTAAATAAGTGCGGAGTAATGAGTGCCGAGTAAAAAAGGGGGACCTTTTACGCTTTACGCTTCCGGTTAGCAATCAGCGGGCGGCCAAAGGAGGAGTGAGACACTCCCCTTTGCTGTGCTGTTGCCAAAGTATCATCAGCGCTAGCCTTTCTTCAGGCTGGGCGTTACAATCGGAGCAAGATCACGTAGGGGGAGGTAACGATGGATGCTGGGACCGAGGTCACCCTAGACCCCGAGAAAGAATACGAGTTAGTGATCGGGCACCCGGAGGAAAAGCAGATGGGAGGGGCGCGGCACGGAGGGATTGGAGCACGGCTGCTCGTGCGTTTGGGCGGGTACGTGGAAGCCCACAAACTAGGTGCTGTTTATGGACCCGATACCAGCTATCAGATTGGCCCGAATGAGCGGATACCCGATGTGTCCTTCGTGTCTGCGAGCCGGATACCTTTCGACGGTGAACCGCAAGGAATCTGGCCCATCGCGCCTGACCTTGCGGTGGAAATCGTCTCGCCGAACGACTTGTATGAGAAGGTGCTCACGAAGATCGAGGACTACTTTAGGGCTGGAGTGCGACAGGTATGGCTGATCTCTCCAGAACACCGGACCGTAACGATTTATCGCACGCCAACGCAACTCACCATTCTCACGGAAGCTGAAGATCTTTCTTGTGATGATCTTATACCAGGGTTTCGCTGCCCCGTCGTAGACCTCTTCCGCCAGCCGCTACGGGTCAACACTTAACAGATGAGAGACAGAGACGAGAGACAGAGCCCACTCCGCCTATCTCTATCTCCTTTCTCTGTCTGGCTGACTCCTGAATTGCGCTCCGCTCCATCCAGGCTACTCCTCTTTGACACACGGCCAGTTTTTTGTCTAAACTCTATACACGTTACTATGAGGAGACCAAATGGAGGCTGATCGCCCAAACAACCTGGAACAGGCACTAGCCAAGACGGAAGCCGATGCTGAGGCGGCCTGCAAGGCCGCCTCAGCCGCACTCCGGACTCTCAAAAAGTTTCGTGCTGCCGCCCAACTGGGCAACCTGCGCGAACTGCAAAAGGCAATTGACATAGCCGGACAGATGATTGCCGACCTGGCGCGACAATTCACCGCCGCCAAGGTCGGGTGGAGCTTCGACGAAGATGTCCACCTGTCCAATGGCGCGTTTATCGCCGAGGTGTTGGACGCGGCTGCGCAAGCCGGCGTGCATATCTATGAGCGCGACGACCGGTTGTACTGCTACCCCTCGCTTATTCGCGTGCTGCCGAACGATCGAGCGGTGGTCATCGACAAGACCCGGGAAAGGCGGCTGCGCCCTTCCGTCTTAGTCCGTCATCTTCAGGAGTTGCAAACCAAACCCGTGCGGTTCCGCTCGGAGGCGTTTCTTAATTCGCTCTATGACGCATACTCCACGGCAGTGAAGACTCGGGGGAAGGAGCGGCGCGAGACCAGCGCCATTGTCCCGCTGGTGGAAATCTATAACCTGCTGACGCTCTTGCCCGGGCAAGCAAAAGAATATGCTCGACCGGAGTTCGCCCGCGACATTTACTTGCTGGATCAGAGTGGCGTCACGACGGTACGGAATGGCGCAGCGGTGAGTTTCCACGCCGCCCGAGGCAACGAACCTGCCAGCAAAGTCATCCCGATTGTCACGAAGGATGGGCAGGCAAAGACCTATTACGGCATTTCGTTCACGTCCGAGAAGGGATAAACAGACAGAGACAGAGAGGAGAGACAGAGAAAAAAGACAGAGCCATCAGACAGAGACAGAGACTACCCCCTCACCTCTCTCTGTCTCAAATCTCTGTCTGAATCTGTCTCTATCTCAAATCTCTGTCTCTTCTTCAGAGGTTTTGCCATGAGTGCTATGTACATGCGCCCCGCGGAGTGGCTGGCCATCGCGCAGCACGAGTATTTGCAGGGTTTTATTCGTGGCGGAGGCGCGGCGGTCAAGTTCCTCGTGCCAACGCAAGAGATTAACCACGGCGGGCTGAAACAGGGGCTGCGCAGCATTGCCGAGGCCGAGGGCTATCAATTTGTTTGGGTGGACGCGGCGACCACCCGCGTGCATATGATCGATCATTGGTTCCACGAGATTGCCCAGCAAATTGATTGGGACGACTTGTCCTTTTCCTTTGTTTCTCGGATGCTCGCTGAGCAGGGGCTCACCCTGCCGGCGCAACGCTACGAATTCACCGTGCAGAAACTCGCGGCTTTGAACCATCGTGACGAACAACTGTTACGACAGGAATTGTACGCGTTACCGGAAAAGCGCCTCCTGCAAGACTACCGGATGAGTCAGGAATTCCGCCTGGCGATGATTCGCCTTTGCCAGGCGCAACTCGGCGCTGACGGTATGAGTCCCGTGCCTGCCGACGTGATCAAGGAATGGTTATGCGGCAGATTGCGGCGCCTGGTGGAACTCAAACCGGCGCTCATCTTTCAAAAAGTCGCGCGCGACAATGCCCGCTATCTGCTCGCGTCTCTGGCGTACTGGTTGCACTTGACGGGCAAAAGCGGCCTGGTAGTTGCCCTCGATATTACGCGTTGCTTGACGCAGCGTCCCAAGCCCAAAGATCTGCAGGACGACAGCCGCTACTACACCCAGGCGATGGTCTTGGACACCTACGAAGTCTTACGCCAGTGCATTGACGCGACTGACGAACTGGAATTCTGCTTCACGGTCGTTATCGCCCCGCCCTCGTTTTTACATCCTGACGAGCGTCGCGGG
>JACQEL010001013.1 GCA_016200595.1 Deltaproteobacteria bacterium | reverse complement strand
TTGTCTTGCGGCAGAGCATCAAATACCACTCGCTGATCCCAGGTGAAGAGGAAGCGGATCTCCGGCCGTGACAGGGCCAGGCCAATCATCATCTCTTCGATCTGACTACCTTCGGCAGTTGGCGATTTGAGAAATGCTCGGCGAGGAGGGGTGTTGAAGAAAAGGTGCCGCACGGTAACTGTCGTCCCGGGCGGCGCGGCGGCGGGCACACCCTCAGCCGGCACGCCGCCGATGACTTTGACGCTTATTCCTTCTACCGCTGTCGGTAGACGGGTCAACAGTTCCAGGTGAGTAACCGCTGCAATGCTGGCCAACCCTTCTCCGCGAAATCCTAAAGTGGAAAGGGCAAAGAGTTCCGCACTGGTGGTGAGTTTGCTGGTGGCGTGACGTCGGACGGCCAGTTCGGCATCTTCAGGACTCATACCCTCACCGTCGTCCTGCACGACGATCTCGTTGATCCCACCGCCAGTGATGCGGACGCTAATGGCCCGCGCGCCCGCGTCGATAGCGTTTTCTACCAACTCCTTGACGACCGAGGCCGGGCGCTCGATAACCTCGCCGGCACGGATCTGTTCGATCGTCTGAAGGTCAAGCAGGTGAATACGGCCCATAAGCAATTGCGGATTGCATGGCCAAAGGAAAATCCCGGCCGAAGCGGATTGCGGAATATAGGAAATACAAAAGAGAAACAGCTAAAATGCTCATACTAAACCGAAACGCAAAACATTCGTACATTTTAGGATGAGGCTCCTCAGCACTGTCATTCTGAGCGGAGCGAAGAATCTCATGCTGAGACCCTTCGTTGCACTCAGGGTGACAACTCTCATGTACCAATCTCATGCCGCCTGGTTTAGGGGGCACCTTTCGTGCCTCACATTAAGAACTGCGTTCATTACGGAAGAGACCAAGCTGAGCCGGGTTTTCTGACAAGGCGGTTCTGACCTTGCTCGCACGGGGACGTTTAGGTGGCCGGATGATATTTACGCCCCGCTCTTCCAGGTCTTTCAAGATTTCCTCGGCCCGTTCCGTCACCACCCGCGGTAGTCCAGCCAGTTTCGCCACATGAATGCCGTAGGAGTCATCCGCTGCGCCAAGAATTACTTTGTAGAGGAAAATCACCTCTTCTTTCCACTCGCGCACGGCAAACGTGTGATTCTCGACTCCGGGCAGGAGTTGTTGTAACTCCGTGAGTTCATGAAAGTGCGTGGCGAAGAGCGTGCGTGGTCGTGGCCCCTCGGCATCAATCAGGAACTCAATGATCGCTCGGGCAATCGACAGCCCATCTGAGGTCGAAGTGCCACGGCCGATTTCGTCGAGCACTAACAGGCTACGCGCGGTCGCGTAGTTGAGAATCTGTGCCGTCTCAATCATCTCCACCGCAAAAGTGCTCTCCCCCAGCGCGAGATTATCCGAAGCGCCGATGCGGGTGAAAATGCGGTCCACAATGCCGACGCGGGCCTGCTGCGCCGGCACGAACGAGCCCATCTGCGCGAGCAAAACGATCAAGGCAGTCTGCCGTAGGTAGACCGACTTGCCACTCATATTCGGCGCGGTCAACAGCAGCAGTTGATGGGTTTCGCGGTCGAGGAAGACATCATTCTCAACAAATTTGCTGCGTCCGACCAACATCTCCACTACCGGATGCCGACCGCCACTGATTTGCAAAATTGGTTCTTCGGTCATCTCGGGCCGGACATACTGTTGGCGTAGTGCCACCCAGGCGAAGCAGGCTAGCACGTCCACTTGCGCGATCGCGCCGGCCACCACTTGGATCAGACGCAGGTGTTGTAAGACCAGAGCACAGAGCTGGCTGAACAGTTCCTGCTCCAAGACGATAGCCCGTTCTTCGGCGTGTAGGATCTGTTCCTCATAGTCCTTCAATTCGGGTGTGATGAAGCGTTCGGCATTGCTCAAGGTCTGCTTGCGGGTGTAATCGGCCGGTACCTTGGCCAAGTGTGAGTTGGAGACCTCAAGATAGTAGCCAAACACCCGGTTATAACCAACTTTCAGTGAGGAAATGCCGGTGCGAGAGATTTCTCGTGCCTGCAGAGCCGCAAGCCATTGCTTGGCATCGGCTGCTACAGACCGCAGACGATCGAGTTCGGCGTGATAGCCTTGGGCAAATACGCCTCCCTCACGCAGATGTAAGGGTGGAACGTCTGCCAAGGCTTGTCGCAGCGTCGTGCACAACCCGGACAGATCGGCCACTAATTGCTCACGCTGAGCGACCAAAAGTGGAGTCCTGACTCCTGCCAAAGCTTGCCCCACTTCAGGCACTTGGGTCAGCGAGTCGCGTAGCGCTGCGGCATCTTTGGGCGTTGCCACCTGGCAACTAAAACGAGCCGCTAGCCGGTCCAAGTCGCGCAAAGGGGCAAGCACCGTGCGGAGGAGTTCGAGCAGCGACGAACGCTCGACCAGTTCACCAACCGCCTCGTGCCGCTCCACGATCGCTGGCAGTGACAACAAGGGGCTGCGTGCCCAACGGCGTAGGAGCCGCCCTCCCATCGGTGTCAGCGTCTCATCGAGGACTTCGAGCAAAGTCTTGCTGCGGTAATCGGGATTAGCCGGGCGGAAGAGTTCCAGACTCCGCTCCACCACTGGTCCTAAAAGCATCGCCGTGCCGACCTGTTGCCGTCTCGGAAAAGTGATGTGCGGCAAGGCAGCTTGTAAATGACTCTGGAGGAATCTCAGTACCAGAGCCACTGCACTGGTCGTCGCCGTATCCAATTCTAGGGCACGCAATGAGTCGAGACCAAAGAACGCCTTAATATAAGCGGCGCTGTCGTCGTAAACGGCTTGCCAGTCGTCGAAGCGTGTGAGCACCACTCCTGACCGAGCTTCCCCATATCCGGCGATGAGAGGAGAGGTAGCAAGACTCTTGGTCGTCACGATCTCGCTGGGCGCAATGCGTTCTAGCGCTTCGTTGAGAGTCTCATCGCCCTCTTCCCAGAAATGGAACATACCGGTGCTCGGTTCTAATAACGCCAGCCCCCACGCGTCCTGGTCGCGAAACAGTCCGAGCAAGAGGGGACTCGTCACGTCTGCATCATTCTCAATGAAGGTAGAAGGCGTGACCACCCGGGTTACTGCACGTTTGACTAACCCTTTGGCGTTCTTGGGGTCCTCCATTTGCTCACAGATCGCCACTTTTTTCCCGGCCTGCACCAGACGAGCAATATACCCCTGCACGGCATGGTGTGGCACGCCACACATGGGCACCTTGCCATTGCCGCCGTCACGGGCGGTCAGAGTGAGATCAAGCAGCGCAGCGACTGGTGGGGCATCATCGAAGAAGATCTCGTAGAAGTCACCGAGGCGAAAGAACACGACCGCGTCGGCGTACTGCCGCTTGATCGCGAGGTATTGTTCCATTATGGGGGTCAGGGCCATAAATCAGCTTTCAGCCGTCAGCTTTCAGCCCTCAGCCATGAAAAGGGCAAAAGGAGAAACGGGGAAATGAGGAAATGGGAAGAAAAACAGAACTTGCAAGAACATGTCTTTTTTCGTTACCCTTTTCGCCTTTTTCCCTTTTCGCCATTTCCCCTTTCCGAGACTGACGACTGATCGCTGATTGCTCCTATCTTACTTATCTGCTTTCCGCAGTCATGGCCAGCAGGCGGCACGATGCCTTGATCTCTCTCCCCAAAGGTGGTCAATTAGCCGAGCCCACGGCAGGAGGGATACGTACTATGATCATACTGAGCGAAGAACAACAGCAGATGCTCACCACTATCCGTCGTTTTGTCGAGCGCGAGGTTAAACCCGTCGCCAGCGACATGGAACACCGCGACGAATACCCACACGCTCTGGTTGAGCGCATGAAAGAGTTGGGACTGTTTGGTGCAATCATTCCCGCGGAATATGGCGGCATGGGACTATCGTTCACCACTTACGCCATGATCATTGAAGAGATCTGCCGCGGCTGGATGAGCCTAACCGGTATCCTCAACTCGCATCTGCTTTTTGCCTACATTCTGGCGCAGCATGGCACCGAGGAGCAGAAGCAACGGTTGCTGCCGGCCATGGCCAAAGGCGAGAAGCGGGGTGGTCTGGCTTTGACCGAACCGCACGCGGGCAGTGACGTGCAGCGCATCCGTACCACTGCCAAGAAACGCGGTGATGTGTACCTGCTCAATGGCACGAAAATGTTCATCACCAATGGCCGTCACGGCAATATCGTGGCGGTAGCGGCTAAGACCGACCCAACCGCTGAGCCTCCTTACAAAGGCATCAGTTTGTTCGCCGCCGAGAAGGGCGCGCCGGGTCTCACCGTGAGTCGCGACATCAAGAAGCTCGGCTACAAAGGGCTCGATACTAGTGAATTGGCCTTTGAGGATTTTCCTGCCCCCGCCTCTAGTCTGATTGGCGGGAAAGAGGGCGAAGGGTTCAAACAAGTGATGAGTGGCCTGGAAGTCGGTCGCATCAACGTCGCTGCACGGGCAGTGGGGGTAGCCCAGGCAGCGTTCGAGGAGGCGATCCGCTACTCACAGCAGCGTGAAACTTTCGGCAAACCGATCTGTGAACACCAGGCGATTCAGTTGAAGCTCGCGGACATGGCGACCAAGATCGAGGCTTCACGCCTCTTGGTCTACCAAGCCGCTGTCAAGAAAGATCGGGGTGAGCGCTGCGACTTAGAGGCCGGCATGGCCAAGCTGTTTGCTTCTGAGTCATGCCAAGAAGTGGCCCTGGAAGCGATGCGAGTGCTCGGCGGCTACGGGTACACGCAGGAATTTCACGTCGAGCGATTTTACCGTGACGCACCGCTAATGACCATCGGTGAGGGAACGAGCGAGATCCAAAAGCTCGTAATCGCACGCAATTTGTTGCAGAAGTACAAAATCTAATCTTCACGTTTCTCAAATAATTGATGCCCCCACAGCCAAGTGTCTTGCCAAATTTGCACGAATCCCAATTCTCGCAGGCGAGCGAAGGTCGGGCTAAAGTCTCGCACGATGTGCTGTGGATGAGCGCCGGCATCTTCGACGTGAATACGGGCGAAGAGGAGGCCGCCTGGTCGCAACGCTTGCCAGAGACGCTCGGCCACGTCTACTGGATCAGCTAAGTGTTCAAACACATCCATCGCCAAGATCAGGTCGAAGTTATCCCTGGGCAGAGCGGATTGGCTCAAATCCAAGAAATGCGCGGGGAGATTACGACGAGCAAACCGCCAGTGAGCAAACTTGAGCAGCGTTGTAGATATGTCAGCCAGCGTCATTTTTATCCCGGCCTGAGTGAACAGGAGAGCTCCAGAGCCAACACCTGAGCCGAAATCTAAACAGGTACGGACCTGACGGGCCCGCGCGATTTCCAGACCCAGAACGTAGGCCAAAGGGCCAGTGTCGTCCTGCAAAGAGTGCCAGCCCATCAAGTCGTACACCAGCGTCGGACTCTGGTAAAAACTCTCGATACTCGCACCTTGCTGGGGATCAATATTCTCTTCCCATTCACGGCGCATCGTCGCCACTGCACCGACGCAGCGCCGTTCAACTTCAGCAAGGTCACTAATAGCGTAGTACGCGGCTATCTCACGTGAGAGACTCGTGCGCAGATCTCCCTCTCCGTCGAGCATCAACGCAGCACACCATGTGGTCCGGTAGTCAGCGAGTAGCTCTTCCTGCACGGCCAAAGCAGCCTCGTGGCTGAGGCGACCAGCATCTACTTCTCCCCACACTTCACGTAAACGATCTGGCAACAGCATTCGGTCCTCTCAGTACAACTGGCAGTGCCGAGAAATTCGTCAGCAGGATGCCCAGCTCATGAATCAAAGTCTGCACGCGGCGGTCTGACAAAGTCCGCAATTCGACCTCGCGTTCGGCGGCATAGGAGCTGTCTAGATCCAGCGACACATAACCAGGATGACAGGCAAGTTCAGTCACCCCCTCTGGTAAGGCACGGAGAATCTGTGCGAGATTATCCACGCTGATCAACTCCGGCGCTAGGTGCACACGCCACTCCTCATCGTACCACTGG
The DNA here is from genome assembly GCA_016200595.1 of Deltaproteobacteria bacterium. Classification (GTDB taxonomy): domain Bacteria; phylum Desulfobacterota; class Binatia; order Bin18; family Bin18; genus JACQEL01. The sequence continues at coordinate 6,294 of JACQEL010001013.1, read as the reverse complement.
CCGTAGAATCCCCCGTTATAGTGGACCGGCCCCAGGCTGCGCAGGGGCAGTCGATGCTCTGCCGCCCAATCGATGAAAAGGGGTGTAAGTTCCCGGCGCATATGGACGTGATGGTGAGAGTCGAGGTGAGTTGGTGGCCGGCCCAAGAGGTCACAGAAACGGTCATATTGGCGTCCGAGCTCTCTGGCGATAGCCGCAACATCGAAAAGATCAACAATCGGACCATTCGTATCGGTCGCGACAAAGTGCAAGCCAACGCCCAACCCTGGATGCTTTCTCGCCAGTCCCACGGCCTCAGCCGTATACGGCATATCAACCATGAGGCTCGTACTGAGGACAACTCCTTGCTCGTGGGCCGCAATAATGCCGCGATTCACTCCTTGAGCATACCCGAAGTCATCAGCGTTGACGATTAAATATTTTGCCATAGAGCCTTTCTCACAACTGCGAGGCACGACTGCTCGCTCTCACTTGCGACTCCCTGTTTTGCCCTTCTGTTTCAACGACTTCTGCAATGAGGTCTTTCAGGTCCGCATGAAAATCTTGCGACGATAAAATCTACTAGTCCTTCCACCTCGTGTCTCAGCTCTCCCGTCGTGCGACCCCAGTTGCCACTCGCAGAGCCTCGACTCCTACTGCTGGCAACGGCGCAGTTCTTCAACTTCCTTCTCCGTCCTTGGTCGATCGAAAGAGAAGAGTTCGTTGCCCCGGGCAAAGCTCAAAAGATAACGACCCATAACCAGCATCTGCGTATGATACAACAAAAGCGCGCGTCGTTTCGTGTCAACTTCCTCAGGAGACAAAGGAAAGGAAAGCCACTCACTGTCTTTCTCCGGAAAACCCTGTGGAGGGTATAAACGCGACCCGGTCCCTCCGCCTCCGTCCAGCGGCCACTGTCCGAAGTGAATTAAGAAGGTTAACAGCTGTGGTTGTGACTTCTGGCGGGGAGCTTTCTTCTCTAGCGCCTGTAGCGCTCCCTCAACAAAAAAGTACGTCGAGTGGTGATCCGGGTGTTGATCGCGGGGATGCGTGGTGACTAAAAGCGTCGGGCGAAAGTCAACCAGCACCTTCGTAATCGCCCTTTCGAGGTCTTCGGTATTATATTCGGTGTCCGGCAGGACCACGTCAGCCGGAGGCGGACGATCTTCCAAGGTGAACGGAGATTTATAATCCGGTCCATCGTCAGACGGATACTTCGCGAGGATGGTACAGAGCCCCCCGTCGGGAAAACCTAGGAAGATTATATCTTTTTGTTTCAGCCCGAGGGTCTCAAGTACACGTACGGCCTCTTCTTGGCGCTCCACGCCATAGGCACGGTAATCCTGTGCGGTTGGGTGGGAGATGTGCTCCTCCATCTCCACACCCTCAGGGTAACCGTCGCCACTGGTCATGAACACCACTTTCACCGCACCGCCAATGCCGAGCACTCGCTGAATGAGCCCTCCCGCTCCCAAAGTTTCATCATCTGGATGCGGAGAAAAGACCATAAGGCGTGTCTTTGACGAGACCAGGGCATCAAGGGTCAATGGGTGCTCCGCTCCCCTGGCGGAAGAGCAGAGCACAAAAAATCCAAAGAAAAAGGAGATCAATCGGGCTTTACAGCTCGGCATCGTGCAAAAGCTTGCTCAGGACCTTTTCCGCGGAGAAGTATTCTGCGGCGATTTCACGCGCAGCCTGGCAGTGTAGAGCATAATTGCGCTCGATCTCCGCTACACCCTGGACTGCTTGCTCAAGTGTGGCAAAACTTAAGACCCCCCGTCCGGTCGGCAAAAAAGCGCTGAAGCCGGTCTCCTGTACCAACACCGGCCTCCCGGCCGCCAGATAGCAGACGCTGCGGTCGCTGAACCAACCGCTCCGAGACTTGATATAGCCCGGTTTCGCCACGCTAAATTCGCCGCACGCACGGTGGACATAATGCCGGTATGAGGCAAAGTCACCCGCAACCTGGTGCGCGTCACGTACATGCCAGCCTTTCTTCATAAGGAGTTGTCTGTCTCCGGTTTCTCCGGGATGGATGTTCAGCGCCAGTTCAAAAGGATGCCGGGTCAAGGCTGGCAAATCGACAAAGCGCAGAAACTCCGTCCGTTTGGAGCCATCGTACTCTTCCCCATTATAGTGGGTCGGCGGATACCCCCACCATTGGCTTACGGTTGAGAAGGGCGCGGCAGCATCCCCCTCTCCATCCTGCCAGAGATCGAGGTCAACGGGCGGCCAGAAAGTCCGCCACTCTACCCCCCCGGAAGGGGCAGGACACCCTGGGCGGCCGATGTTTTGCCCGACGGTGAAAAACAGATCATGCGGGAGCAGTCCCATGGCTCCCTGGTGCATCCAGAGCTGCATGAAGCCTGGGTCCAGGTCGAGGAATGCGGTCCGGCGGACCGCCGCAAGTAGGTCCGGTGGGCGGATGCTGGCACACAGGTCTAGCAATAGATCAGCCTCGCCACAAAACCTCAAGAATTGGTCGCGTGACCACCCGTACCATTCACGCTCGTCCCCGGCTGCGGGCCATTTCCCCTGCGGGAAGTAGATCAGGCAAAAATCCTGCTCCAAACCGAAGTCCGCCAACCGGTCCACAAAAGTGTGGATCAGCGCACGGTCGCGCGGCCCTTGCGGCCAGAACAATTCGAGCCAGCAGACCTTGCAGCCGAGTCGGCGTAAACCCAGGAGGTACTGGAGGACTACCGAGAACACCCCCCCGGCTTGCAGGTATTGTGCAACAAACCCACTGCCAACAATGACCTGTGCCATATCTTCCTTTGTCAACCAATTCCTAGATCTCGCAACATTTTTGCGAGTACCTTCACGGAGTCAAAATACTCCTGCGCAATCTCGCAGGCGGCGCGCGCGTGGGTGAGGTAATCGCTGTTCACCGCGTCCAGCGCGGAGCACGCCTCCTCCCCGGTCGAGAAGGCAAAGAGCCCGCGCCCGGTCGGAATGAATTTGCTAAAGCCCGTCTCCTGGGTCACCACCGGTTTGCCGGCCGCCAGGTAACAGACGCTGCGGTCGCTAAACCAGCCACTTCTAGTCCGCACCACAACGTCTTTCGCTACGGTGAACTCCCCACGCGAAGTGCAGATATACTCGTGGTAGCCCCCTATATCTTGTGAAACGGTGAGCGGGTTCGTCAGCACCCAGCCGTTCCGCTGAAACACACCGAGTTCCACTGCGTCATCGATCTCTACCGCTAGCTCCAGTTCTTGAGAGGTGCGCCGTGGGAGATCGACCAGGGTTAGAAAATTGAGATGCTTGGACCAGCGATAGGTTTCACCACAAAAACATAGGTCCTTCCCACGATTGTGCCAGGTGGCAATGGTGGTGAACCGACGAAGTGCCTGGTCGGCGCGGAACGGCCAGAGATCCAGGGCGACCGGAGGCCGGGTCTTCTGCCAGGCAAAATGAGGAAGAGGAATCGGACAGTCGGCCTCTCCCAGGTTCTCGCCGTAGGTGAGGTGTGCATCGTGCCCGGCAAGGAACTGGAGCGTGGCCGTGTCCCCTTGGGCCAGCCGGACCTGACAGAGGACGGGGTCAGTCTCCAGGTACAAGAGTTTCCCTTTGGGGCGAAAGGTCAGCATTGCCGGATTGCTGGCTCCACATAAGTTGATCGCACACAGGGCGTGAGCAAAAATCTCTTGTACCCGCTTCTCCGGCAAGCCATACCACTGACCACTGAGGCCGTCGCGATACGCCCAGGCATCCTCCATCCCTAGTCGCCGTAGTGCATCGGCAATGAAATGGAGACTATAGGTACAATCGTAGACCAGACTCTTGACGCGCGGATCATACGGTGCAGTACCCGTGTCCTCGACGTAGTACGCCGTGAAGCCGAGCCGTTGCAGCCCGGCCAGATAGTGGATGAGTTGCCAAGCAATACCGGCCAGGGGAAACTGGCCGAGCAACCCCAGCACAATGATAATGTCACCAGCTCTCACGACTTACGCGACTCCGGCATCTTGCAGCAGCTTGCGCAAGACCTTGTCGGCAGCAAAATACTCAGCGGCAATCTCGCGGGCGGCGTGTGCGTGGCGCGGATAGTCCGCGTTGATCTCATCGATTGCGGCCAGTACATCCTCCATAGTGGTAAAGGCAAAGAGCCCTCGACCGGTGGGGATGAACTTGCTGAAGCCGGTCTCCTGGGTCACTACCGGCTTTCCTGCGGCCAGATAGCACACGCTGCGATCGCTGAACCAGCCGCTGCGCGGGTGCACATAGGTATCCTTGGCCACGGTAAACTCCCCGCGCGAGGCATAGATGTACTCACGATACCCTTCGATTGTAGCCGAGCGTTCAACTACATCGGCGAGGTGCCAGCCCAGGACCGCCAGTTCGGCACGCACTGTCTCGTCCCAGGCCTCAACCGCCAGCTCGAGAGGCTGAGAGGTCCGTCGGGGCAGATCAAGGAACTTGAGAAAATTGACATGCTTGGACCAGTAGTAGGTCTGTCCTTGAAAGGTGACATCTTTTCCTTTGTTGTGCCAGGTTGCCACGGTCGTGAAGTGACGGCAGGTTGGATCAGCCCGTTCTTCCCACAGGTCAAGCACGACCGGAGGCCGAGTTTTCCGCCAGGCAAAGCCAGCCAACGGGATCGGGCAGTCCACTGCTCCCAGGTTTTCGCCGTAGGTAAAGCACACATCATGGTGTGAGAGACAATCCAGGATCTGTGGCTCGCCTTGCGCGGCGCGGATCTGTTCAAACACCGGGTCGGTCTGGATGTAGACCAGACAGCCATTGCGCCGGTGCTCCGCACGAGGGTTCGTCGCACCGCAGAGGTTGAGAATCACATCAGCCCTTTCGTACAACGCCTGCAATTGTGCGCGCGAAAGTCCATGGTAGGTATCGTAGTATGTGTCCCAATAGACCCAGCGGTCGGCAAAGCCAAAACGCTCTAGCGCCTGTCGCAGGCACGTCACATTGTACGTAGAGTCCGCAACAAGGCTTTTTACTCGTGGATCATAGGGTGGAGCGCCGGAGTCTTCGACGTAATAGACATCGTGCCCGAGCTCACGCAGTCCGACCAAGTAGTGCAGGGCCTGCCACACTACTCCGGCGAGTGGGTACTGGCCGGCTAGGTGGAGGACCAGAATGGTTTTAGGAGACGGCACGTTGAGGTTCCTCCTGCGTACTAAACTGGGTCCTATGGAGCGTGGCAAATGGCCCCTGCCTGCGTATGAGTTCTGCGAACGAGCCTTGCTCGACAATGTGCCCGCCGCGTATCACCAAAATCACATCCGCTCGCCGTACCGTAGAGAGGCGATGCGCGATGATGAAAGTCGTGCGGCCAGCCATCAACCGCTCTAGCCCTTCTATAATGAGAGCCTCAGTCTCGGCATCCACCGAAGAGGTGGGCTCATCCAGAATCAGGATCGGCGCAGCCCGCAGAATGGCGCGGGCGATGGTCAGGCGCTGGCGCTCACCTTCAGACAGGGTCGCACCCTGTTCGCCGACCAAGGTGTCGTATCCCTGAGGCAGGCGCGCGATGGTCTCGTGAATACGCGCCAGTCGAGCCGCGCGCTCAATCGCCTCGCGAGACGCCCCCGGCCGGCCGTAGGCAATGTTTTCACCGATGGTGATAGGGAAGACTAGCGGCGGCTGCAACACCATGGCGATCTGCTGGCGGAGGGAGCTGATGGTGAACTCGCGGATATCCGTTCCATCCAGCAATACCCGTCCATCCTGGGGATCGTAAAAGCGCGGGAGCAAACTGACTAAGGTAGATTTCCCAGCTCCCGTAGGGCCGACGATAGCCACCGTCTGGCCTGGAGTGACTCGCAGATGAACGCCACGCAGGACCGGGCGCCCCGGCACGTAACCAAAGGTCACATTCTCAAGCACAATGTCTCCGCGAACTTCATTCGCCGCGATCACCCGTTTACCTTCAGGCAGATCACGCTCAATCGCTAGAATCTCATGTACCCGCCCGAGCCCAGCTTTCCCTCCTTCAATTAAACCCAGAGTTTGGCTGATGGTATTGATCGGTCCGTACAGCGAGGCCAGATAGGTGGTGAATACCACCAGTTCGCCGACACTGAGGGTACCGTCCAAAGCATGTTGGGCACCGACCCATACCACCACAGCTGTGCCCAAGGCGATGACCACATTCACCACCCCCGAATACAGAGTCTGCAAATTATACAGCCGGAGATTCGCCGAAAGGCTCTCCGCGCTGGCAGCCATAAATCGCCGGTGTTCCTCCTCCTCTTTGGTGAAAGCCTGAATGACACGAATTGACGACATAGTGCGCTGGACCAGAGAGTAAATCACACTCTCACGTTCATGCGCCGCTGTCGCCGCTTGGTT
>JACQEL010001012.1 GCA_016200595.1 Deltaproteobacteria bacterium | reverse complement strand
CTTCGCGGGGTGCTATGCCCGTCATCCTTCACCAGCATCAGCTACAACACGTTCGTACAGGTCTGGCGCGATGCGAAAACCAAGATTCACCAAGACATCAATACACGGACGGAGGGCAGATAAAAAGCCGCGGCGCTTGCTCGCCAATAAAACTCCTAGGGTCCCGAGTACTGGAAGATTGAGGGTTTCGGCCAGTCTTCGCGCTGGCCGGTCATCCACAATGATCCATTGGGCATTAACTTCAAGAGCAAGGCTTATCGCCTCGCTCTCTCCCGGCCCAAGTGAAGCACGAAGAATCCGAGGACCAATAGGTTGCGCTAAAGGTCGTTCAATGACCCAAGCTGGCAAGACCACACTCGTTGTCTCTTGGGTAACGGAAGGGGGAATTACCACTGTGGTGAAGAGCTTTTCCAGCAGATTCAGATGGCCAATCTGCGCCAGCGCGATCAAGGGACTAGAGTTGGAGACAACGAGTGGCGGATTCACAGTGTCTCGCTCCGCTTCCGTTCAGCTTCCCACTCATCCTCTGTCATGGCAAAGTATGGAATACCAAGGCGCGAGGCATGGGAAATGAACTCCCACCGTGACATACCCAAGAATTCCGCAGCCTTGCCGCTAGAGATTGTCCCTCGCCGATACAACTCCAGTACGATTAACTCCCGCGCGGCCTGCCGCACGGGCTGGTTCAACTGGTGCAATATAGAGGCTAGCTCTTCTTCTAAATCGATGCTGACGGTACTCATCGTAACGCTTTCCTTCGAGACTAAAAGTTTCCTTCGTTGGCTCACTGACCACTGGTATCCTACCACGACCATTTCAACTGTCGAGAAAGAGTCTTTCCTTTGGAGGCTGTGTGGCAGGAAAGTTTCTCCGTTGCTGTGATCCCCGGATTGCTGCTCTTCATTATCCCGGCGGGTTTGTTGTCGGATATGTCGCGCTCTTTTTTCTCTTCGGCACCTACGGCAATTACCGTGTCCTAGAGTTGCGTGGCGGGATCACTGATGATGCCCTGCCGGCAGATAACCCTTACAAACAAATGCATGAGTATGTACATGCCAAAGAAGGGTTTAGCCCAGAGGAGATGCTGCCGATCATCGTCAAGCTGTCCGGTTCAGAGGCCGATGGCTGGCAAGAAGTCATTACACTCACGCAAGAGGTCAAGAAACAGTTAGATGGTGGGGTCCTCAGCCTAGCCGAAATGCCTGACTATCGAGATACAGGTGACGAATTACTGAAGACTCCTTATCTCACACCACAGAGCCTTAAAAACGCTCGCCAACCACAGTGGAGAGCGCGCGTCGCTTCTGATGTCTCAACCTTTGGAGTGCTGGTCAACAGAGATTGGCGCTGGGCGGCAGTGACACGCTTCTTGCCTCGTGGCTATCGAGAAACGCAGGAGGCATGGAAAACCGTTGAGCTGCTCGAAGGACGAAAGATTCCTTGGTGGGAACGTATCTTCCTCAAAGCTGACGTCGAACCGAAGAACCCTAATATCGGTGTGAGCGGTTGGGTCATGGGACGATGGCAGATCGACCAAGCCATGAACCGTGATGTCCTGATGTTGCCCTCTCTCGGGATGATCTTGTCTTTCCTTATCCTTCGGTTTTTCCTGGGGTCTTCTCGTCAGGCCGCCCTCGCTGTGTTCATCAACATCATCGGTGGGATCTGGTTGACCCGCGCCTTCATTTGGCCCCTCCATGCCGCCGGAACGGGTATGCTGGAACGGATCTACACCACGGTCGCCTATGCCAATGTGATCGTACAAGGGATGAGCTTTGCCTTGCACAAGCTCGAAACTTTTCGTGAGGCGAGCGGGAAAAATTCACAAGAGCGGTTCGTGAATGCGCAAAGCATTGACGCTGAGATCGGGCTGGTCGCGATCATTGCGATTATTGCCTTTCTGTGTATGAACACTTTTCCCATCTGGCAAATGCGCGAGATGGGGTATCAGTCAGCAGTCGGTGTAATGTTAGTGCTGGCTGGTGCGACTGTATTTATTCCGGCTTTCTATCTCGTGCTGGAACGGCTCCTGGGGCCGGAACACTCCACGGCTGAGTCCCAAGAAGCGGAAACAGAACAACCCCAGGGGCACTGGCTAGGCAAGCTCCAAGTCCCAGCATGGATAGCTATTAGCATCCCGCTCCTGACTTTTACTATTGCCGCTTGTTTATTTTGGACTGGCAGAATCGAGACAAAAACGACGCCCTGGGATTACATGAAGGGGACACTGGTCGATAAAACCTTTCAATTTCTTAAGGACTCAGGGAATGAATTTATTGACCTCCTCGCGGAGCCAGTAAAAGGGAATATTTACCAACCGGATTTCATTCGTGATGCTTGGCACCTGCAAAGCGACCTCATGCCGCACTACGGAGCAAATCGTTCCGCGAGCCGTTTTGAGCAGTGGCAACAAAATCAAGGTTTGACGCCAGTACTGGAAATAAATGAAGTCGCCTCGATCCTCGGCAAAGTGCACCAGATCGCGCAGGAATCCTACAAAAAGGACTGGCCAGAAAGTCCGGACGAAGTAGATGATACTTTCTTTCTTTTGACCGAGGGGATGAGCGCCGAGGTGAATCACCAGATGTGGTTCTCCGGTGGCTTACGGTTGGCTGGCTTGACGATCGTCAATGACAGCACCAAAGCCCGTACTTTGATCGAGCGTGTCCTGCGTTTCGCCCAAGAAGAATATCCGAGCCTGAAAGTCTCGGTCTTTGGCAAAATGATCGATTACACGCAGATGGATCTCTATGTTACTCAGGGGGAAGCGCCCAACATTGCCGTGTCCCTCATCTTTGTCTTTATCTCGTACTTGCTCTGGGTCATCGTGCGAAATAGATCTTTACGGTTGCAACATCGGGCCGTACTTCGCCCTATGCTCGGCACCGGGATCATGGTGCTGCCTTTTCTCTTTGGTGTAGGGGTGATTGGTATCCTGCTGTGGTATCTCGGTATCCCCTTGAGTTTGTCTACGGCACCAATCGCTGACATTGCTATCAATGCGTCAGCCGACTTCAGTATTTATATTGTCGTCGCGTTGTTGTTAGGATTGGGGCTAGATTACACAGCTCACACCGCCGTGGGATATGCACTGACCGCGAAAGGCACGGTCGTTTTCACTGATTTTCTTCTCAATGCTATCGCCTTTGCGCCGCTGCTCACTTCTCGGTTTCAGCCGGTCCGAGAATTGGGTTGGCTCATGGACTTCATGCTCTTTACCTGCACGGTTGGGGCGTTAATCTTTGTTCCCTCAGCTTTACCCCTCGCGGTTGCAGAACAATCAGCTTCTCGGAAAACTGCTCCTTATGAAAAAACTGTACGCCGTTAGCTTGTGCGTTCTTAGCTTTTTACTCCTTTTATTCCCTTTTCCAACATTTGCGCTCACCGCAGAAGAAGTCATCCAAAAAGCGGCCACAAATCTTGAAGGCCCTGTCGGTACAACTATCGTGGCAGATGGAAAGATGCAATTTTCTCGGAGAAATTTGGACATCCGCGTTGCTCGCTATTGGCACGACGGCACTGAGGGCTTTCAAATTGATATCCTGTCGCCGATGGAGGATAAAGAAGTTCCGGATGCTACCCCGCAAACCAATAAGAAATATCGCGTGGTGCGGAAGGCTATGGACATCTCGACGCTTACCTACCTGCCCTCCTTACGGCGTGGCCGGAAAATCAACTATGTGCCGCTCGATGGTGTTCTAGGAAGCGAGTATCCATACTACTTGCTTCCCCTGGCTAGCGACTTTCTCCACGACTTCTCGTACACATTTGTGAAGGAAGACATCAACGCGCCAGTCATCAAAGGCGTGCAAATAGCCGAATCGCGGTCACCGTATGCGCAAGTGCAGATCGAGCTACAGAAACGGGAGGCAACCTATACGATCGAGAAGGCAATATATGAAACCCCCAACAGCCGGGGGCTCACCTTCCTGTTGCAAGAGTTCATCGAATTCGCGCCTGGGTACTGGGCACCTAAGAAGGTGATGGCCAACGACACCGTCTTCACTTTCGATACATGGAGGATTAGTGAGCCGTTGGAATGGCTCCATTCAACGAACCACAATGTGTTTGATGCACAGGGTATCCCGCAAGTAAGAAATAAGCAGTAGAACGCTGAGAAGCCCCTCCAGTTCTGATGCTTGACAAACTTTATGACGGGGTAGCTGTCCAACAGCCAGGGAAACATTAAGCTGACGTACAATATCGGCGGTGGGTTAGACGTCAAACTAACAGAACGAGTTTTCGTTAGCGCGGATATCCGGCACAACTTCCTGGAAAGAGGTGGCTGGAGAGGCATCTCATACTTCGGCTTCTAAACCGGAATGCACGACATGAGGACACTGTTCGTCGCTGCGTGGGTAAGGGCGAAGCATTTGCGTGTCAGGCTCCCCACGGCGTTGGTCTATACGGGGCAAATGCTTCGCCCCTACGGTGGACAGGCGCTAGGGTCGTGTGTACTAATCTCTTGCCTCCTGGTTTAGGACCGAGAGCAATTGCTCTCCTCCCTGGGTCAGCGCGAACCAATAGGCATCCAACTTCCGGCGCTCAGGATATGCAGCCGGTTTCATCTCCATCTTCGTCGAGACATAACAAGCCACATACCCTTCTTGTATCAAAGTCCAAAGGGCGGTTTTGACCTGGCTCAATTTGCCGGAGGAATCGAGTATTTCGCTGATCTGTTCGAGGCTCTCGTAATCGTTGGCCAATGCGTCGATGATCTGCTCCTGCAACTCCGTCAGACCCTTCTGTGGGGTATTCATGTTTTCAGCCCTCCAGGGCGAAAATGATGATGAACAATTTTACCTTCTTTCCCGATCCGGTGTCGAGTCACCAGCTCTCCTGTGTGTCTGTTCTTGAAGAAAGAGTCGCTTCCAGCAAGAAAGATGGGCCTTCATCTCATCTCAGCCACAGATCAGTCAGAATTCGCATGCGCAGGTCGCGGGCGATTTCTTTCAGACAGTGCGCATGGTAAGAGACCTGCGACAAGGAGGGACGTACGATGCCTGACGAAATCAGCCTGTTTGACGCGATGCACACGATGCGGGCGATGCGCCGGCTCAAACCTGATCCGGTACCCGATGAACTCATCCGTAAAATCATTGCCGCCGGGGTGTGCGCGCCTAGCGGTGGCGATGTGCAGCACTGGCGGTTTATCGTCGTGAAAGATGCAGAGATCAAGCAGCAGCTCCAACTTCGCTATAAGAAAGCTCTGGACCAGATCCTGCCTCGCTATCGTGCAGCGCCACCCCCGCCGGGCAAAACCGAAGCCCAGAAGCAGCGCATGCTCGATGCCGTCGTGTACCTCACTGAGCACTTCCATGAAGCACCCGTGCTGATTGTCTGTTGTTTAGTGGGAGACCTCGCCAAAACGCTCGGATTAGCCAAAATGTCCGGCGCCTCGATCTATCCCGCTGTGCAAAACATGTTGCTCGCGGCTCGCGGCTTGGGTCTCGGCTCAACCCTCACAACTCGT
>JACQEL010001024.1 GCA_016200595.1 Deltaproteobacteria bacterium | reverse complement strand
CCTGGGCAGTCCTCGCCGATGGCCCCACCGATCAATTTAGGGGATTTCCAAACCGCGCTGGCGGGAGGCTCGGTCCCACGCTGCCCGCCTGTCGGGAATCCGGCCCGCCAGCAGTTTCTCAACTGCTATTTGGTTGATCACTTTCATACCAATGTCATGTTTCCCAAAATGCAGATCAGCGGCGCCACTATGAGCTTTAGTGTGCCGAGTCTCTATGCGGTGGTGCGTAGTGAGTTTGCCTATTTTTATGCTGAGCCGTTCTTCCTCAATACGGCGCCCAACCAGCTGCTTGGACCAGCGCTCACCGGGCAGGTCACCCCGGGGTATCGGCAAGTCGGGAACGATCCGGTGACCGGTAAGGCGCTCTTACGTTACAAGAGCAATATCGATCGTTCGGATGTGGTCCGCTGGTCTCTCGGCATCGATATCAATCGCTACATCCGTTTTCTCAATCCGCAACAATCTTTCATCATCAGCGCGCAAGCCTTCGGTACCCATATTCTCGCCTTCAATGACACGCCCCTCGCCAAAGCCTCTCCTACCTTTAATTTCGCTGGTTTTTCCGTGCCGGTACGTGACCCGCACCGCCACAATCAGGCCTTTGTTAACCTCGACCCCTACCAAATCATCAACACCCTCTCGATTTCGACCTCGTATCGCTCTGGCGTCATCTCGCCAGCCCTGAATTTCTTTTATGACTGGCAAGGCTCCTGGGTCATGCAGCCAGGAATCACCTTCGTCCGCGATCCCTTCCGCCTGCTCTTACAGTACAACTACATCGATGGGCAATTTAACGGCATCGGCTTCCTGCGTGATCGGGACAACCTGATCATCCAACTGGAGGTGGTGATCTGAAGGGGACATGGACACGCTCGCGGCGGCAGGGCTATACTGCCTCCACTTTTTGACGAGGAGAGGGTCATGGGTCTGCGCACACCGGAACAGTATAAGGCAAGCCTCAAAGATGGGCGCGAGGTTTATTATCGCGGAGAACGAGTACCAGATGTGACGACGCATCCGGTGATCGGCGTGGCGGTCGAACACGCGTGTATCGATTACCACATGGCCGAAGATCCACGCTATCGCGACCTGGCCGTGGTCACCGATCCTCAGAGCAGCGAACCTTACTCGCGGTACTACTATCTGCCGCGCAACGCCGAGGATCTGTTGCAACGCAGCCGCCTGATTGCCGCCAGCACCCGGGAAGGAGCCACCCTGGTGGTGTTGATCAAAGAGATCGGCACCGACGCGCTCTTCGCCCTTCATGTCGTGGCCGAAGAGATGGCCAAGCGTGGCAAGCCTGAATACCGCGAGCGCGTACAGAAGTACTACCAGCTCTGTCGCGACCGCGACTATGGGGTGGCAGTGGCGCAGAGTGATGTAAAAGGGGACCGCAGCCTGGGACCGCAGGGACAGGAGCATCCGGACTACTATTTGCACGTCGTTGACCAGCGCCAGGACGGCATTGTGGTGCGCGGCGCCAAGGTCCATACTTCTGTTTCCACCAACACCGATGAAGTGATTGTGTTGCCGACGCGGGCCATGCGCGCGGGTGATGAGGCCTACGCCGTGGCGTTTGCCTTGCCGATCGCGACCAAAGGGCTCAAGTTGCTGGCGAGTGCCTATGGCGGCTTCAAGAAGGATCCGTTTGAGTTTCCCATTAGCGCCCAGCACAAGATGATGGAGACTCTTACCGTCTTCGATGATGTGTTCGTGCCGTGGGAACGGGTCTTCATGTGCGGCGAGGTCGAGGCGGCAGGATTTCTGGCGCTGACCTTTGTCAAATTCCATCGGTTCACGGCCGTCTCGTACAAACTGCCTTTGCTCGAACTCCTGGCCGGCTCGGCGCGGGCGGTTGCCGAGTACAACGGTGTGGAAAGCGCCGGACACATTCGCGAGAAACTCACCGAACTTGCGGCCTATCACGCCACCGTGCAAGGGTTGATCATTGCCGCAGCGCACCAACATGTCGTGGTTCCACCAGGTATCGCCGTGCCGAACACTTTGTTAACTAACGTGGCGAAATATCAGTTCGCCTCCAACTATCATAACGCAGTGCAGATGGTGCAAGATGTGAGTGGCGGACTCTTGGTGACCGGTCCGAGCGTCGAAGACTGGCGCAGCGAGGCCACCGGGCCCTATGTGCGCAAATACTTGGGCGGCAAGAAGGGCATTCCCACCGAGCATCGTCTGCGCATGCTGAATCTCATTTCTGATCTGACCGCGTCCGATTTTGGCGGCTATCAGGAAGTCCTGGCGGTTCACGCCGAAGGCTCTCTCGAAGCCGAGAAGCTGCAGACCTATCGTGAATATGATTTCGGCGCGGCCGCAGCCTATGCCCGCGAGCTTGCGGGAATTAAGTAGAGACTAGAGGTTTGAGACTTGAGGCTTGGGGAAGATGACTAGTCTCTAAATCAGCCAGTCATGAAGCGATGTTTCGCCACCCATAATGAAATTGAGGACTTATGTCCTTATTTCTGAACAGACCTCAGGAGATTCGTACACGTGTTCAACCGTGCCTGAACTCAGTAGCGTGCGCTGTGCGCACGACTGCCCTGCCGCCCGCTTATTTCCTGCGCATAGCGCACCCTACGTTGATTGTGTACCAATGCCCTTGGGTTCGATTTAGTTTCCAATCTCTAGTCTCTTTTCGTACTGCTCCCTGAACTGTCCGAACAGCGCTAGTTCCTCTGCGATGTACGTCTTGTACGAGTGGCTGGGGTGGGGGAAGTAAAAGCGCAATACGGATTTCCCTTGGCTGTCAGCGAAAGTGATGAACACACTCACTGAATCATCGTGACCGGGCGCTTCGGCAAAGCGGACCTGCGCCACGGTGCTCAAATCGACGTGGATGTGCCAGCCGCTGAACTCGACCGTCGCCCAGGAGTCGGCGAACTCGACCTTCTGCGGCGCGCCGTCGAGGAAGAGTTCACTGACAGCGCCGTCGCGACTTACCGTACAGACTAATGACGGTGTCCGAACGAGATCGGTGAGAAGCTGCTGCACGTGAGGAAACATAGGTATCCGTGTTCCGCAATTTTTCCACCCGCGTTCCGCAATTGCTTTAATGGACATCTCCGCCGCCGGCCACGTTGATGGATTCGCCGGTGACGTTGGTGACATCCGCCAGCACGGGAACTACTTTCACCCCTAGTGCTTCGATCTCACGGGCAGTCTGCCTGAGCAGGGATGCATCGCTGAGCTGATACGACAGGCTGGTCCCTCCTGGCGCTGGCAAATCGACCAAGGCGAGATTGGCCCCCTCGGTGGCGAGTTTCACAGCGATGCCTTTGCCGATACCACGCGCGGCGCCGGTGACGATAGCGACTTTACCTTTGAGTTGCATGTTGCCTCCTGCGAAAAAGTGCAGGGGCAGTGTAGGACGGAAGGGGAAGGAACGTCAAGGTTGTGAGTTACTCGCTCCGTAAGAGTCGCAAATAATCGCGCAACGACTCGATGGCAGCGCGTGCAACGAAATTGAAAAAGAGCTCGGGCTCCCTCCTCATCGCGTGGCAGGATTCGAGCGTGTCAAGGTACTCGCGCCTGAGGATCGGCGGAATGATGACAATGGGATAACCATCCTGGAGCAGCGCGACATTCATAAGGAGACGGGCCGTGCGGCCATTGCCGTCTATAAAGGGATGAATGTTCACCAGCCGAAAATGCAACCAGGCGGCGAAGTCCACTGGATGAAGCTGCTTCCGTTTGGCCGGGATTGTCTTGCCAAAGGTGCGCATGCGCACGGGGACTTGCGCATGCGCTGGGGGCAGATGTCTGCTGCCAGTGATAAAGACGGGCACCGTCCGATAGCGTCCGGCCTCCTTCTCGTCGAGGCGCCGGTAGAAGAGCCGGTGCAGTTGTAGGATGTGACGCTCAGTGAGCCTGCGCTGGCCGGCTAGTGAGAGCATGAAATCGTAAGCGTCAGCGTGCCCGACCGCTTCCAGGTGATCCTTGAGAGGCTTACCACCAATGGTCAGTCCGTCTTCGATGACGAGCTTCGTTTCTGTCTCAGTCAGGCTGTTGCCTTCCAGCGCGTTGCTCGTGTAGGTCAAGCCGATCTTGGAGTAATCTTTGAGCGCTGCGACATGCTCTGGCCTGAGTGGGCGCAGCTTATCAAGCTCGGCTTTAAGGGTGTCGAGCTTCTGCTGATACTCGGCTTTCAAGGCTGACTTCCGTTCCCGTCTGGCGGAACTCGTTGTGGTGATGTGCGCAGGCTGTAGTCCCACTGTGCATACAGGGCCTTCGTATACAGAAGTCACGGACCAGAGAGCAGATCAAGCTGGTATGCGGACTCCAAGTTGAGCCAGTAGTCGGGACTGGTCCCTAGAGCCTTCGAGAGCAGTAAGGCAAGGTCGGACGTGACCGCCCTCTTGCCCTCAAGGATTTCGTTGATTGTCTGCGCAGGCTGGCCAAGCAGCACAACGAGGTCAGCCTGTAGCCAACCACGCACCTCCAGTTCTTCCTGGAGAATTTCTCCAGGTTTTACCGGGCGAAACGGATGATTGGTCATATTTTGCCTTCCAGCCCCTGTGCTTGCTCAATCAGGGGCAGTTTTGTCAGGATTGCCTCCAGCCCTGTCGCTGAATATTTTAGACCGTTTAGCCTGATTTCAAAGCTGAAGTTGTTTGCTTCCCGGTTGGCTCTGGGGTTCGGTATCTGCCACGGTTCCTCGGTCAACTCCTGAAAATCAACGAGCTGCCGCTTCTCCTCCCAGATCCAGATGCCGCGGATTGTTCTTCTTTCCCAACACTCCCGCAGATCGTTAAGCGGGTCCCAAAGCCAGGCTATGTTGTAGCCATTTGCTTCTCCATTTGGAGAGAGGAGCGCCATAAAATATCTCTTGCCCTACTCCCGTGCCTTCTTGGCCTTATCGACCTCACGCTCAGACCAGTACAACTGTGGGTCAGATTTCATATGTTTGACTTCAATATGAACTGCTTCTTCCCCGTTGCGAAGCAGAATATCCGTCTCCCTTCCTTTGCTGTCCCGAACTGACCCAGAGCTAACGTTCCATGTTTCAGGGAGAATCTCTTTCAACCGTTCGCGTAACCATTCTTCTGCCTCCCTTCCTCCTTCCTGTGCCTCCTGGTTGCTCCATCCTCCCCTGCCTCTACTCCCCGCCTGGGTGGAAGTATGGGTCGGCCTCAGTTCTGCGCCTGTCGCTGACGACGGCTGTGGTTGGTCGGGCATTTTTTCTGGTTGTAGTTGGCTGGGCGTTTTGTCTGGAGGAGGTAATTTCTGAACGCTGGGTTCCACGCGTAGGTTGGGGTCTTGAAGCTCGCTTTCCGCAACACCCTGTGCGCGTAGACGGTCCAAGACTTCTTCGTCGCTGCTAGCTCTCAACAGATTTTCAATGACGTCAGCAATTTTTCCTTTTGTAGTGTCGGCAATGGCTCTTCCGGCTCCGAGCCAGCATTTGTCAGCTTCCACGAGGAAGGATCCATCGTCAGTCTTCCACCACGAGACAGGGAGTATTGCCACCTCCTCGTCTTGATAAGAAATCCGAAGGTTAAGCTTAGACACAGCTCTGAAGGAAATGTCGTCTGGCTCCGGAACTTTTCCCTTTTGCTTGTGCGCAAGAACCTGGATCGCTCGATATCGCTGCCGGTAGCGTTCCACAAGTTGAGATGTGATGTCCTCATTCTCTTGCTGATACTGTGGTTCCACCTCCACTACTTCGGAGAAAGGTCTGAGACCCAGCCAAGCGCCGGCCTTTTCACCGTCATCCAGCTCCAATAAGAATATAGCCGCCCCGTTCCTGAGTAATTCTTCCTTCACGGATTGGTCGTCAAGATACGACTTATCGAGCCAGTAGACATCATTCTTACCGCGGAAATCCAGAGCTTTCCCTTCAGCAGATGTACCTTGCCTCATTTCTTCCCCAGCCGTGTCACTCCAGACTAAGCAGGGAACAAGCTTGACCTGAACTGATTCAAGAGGTTTCCTGTCAAAGCCAAGAATCTTTTTG
>JACQEL010001023.1 GCA_016200595.1 Deltaproteobacteria bacterium | reverse complement strand
GGCTAGCAACTGACAACTGAGAACTGGCAACTGGTAACTGCCGCGTCAGCGGCGTGGCGCATTCCCCGCAGAACTTGAACCCCGGCGGATTCTCAAAGCCGCACTGAGGACACCGGGTTCGCAGCTGGGTGGCACACTCCCCACAAAATTTCATCCCCTCGGGATTCCCAAACCCACAGCTCGCGCAACGCATGCTGCCTCTTTACTCCCTTTGCCCGTACTTGGGCAAGAGAAATATTGTGCCCCCTTGAGCACTTGGCTTGCTGTTTGACACATAGCCCCGACTCCACCTAAACCAAGATGCATGAGGTTGGTACACTCGGGGTAGCGTGCGCTGTGCGCACGTCTTCTTTGTACACCGCTATTTTCGTGCGCACAGCGCACGCTACGACATTCAGGCTCGGATGCGTGCGTGTATGAATCTCTTGTCGTTCGGCTTAGAATTGCACTTAACTACCATGATCCCTATTCTCTTCCGGACTAATGAGCTAAAACCTCACTTAGGCGAGAGTTCCTTGCCGGGCTGAGTCATCATATCACCATGAGACAACGTGCTGCCCTCGTGCTCTTTCTCTTGCTCATTGCAGTGGTCGTTTCGTTCGCTGCGCTGAGCGACTTTCTCGTTGATTGGCTGTGGTTCGATGCGCTCGGGTTCGGCGCTGTTTTTGTCACCGCCTGGCAAGCGAGGGTAGCGGCATTCGTGGTCGCGGCTGGTATTTCCTGGGTGGTCCTGGCAGCCAACGGGCTGCTGGCGGCACGCGCGTCTACCGTGCGAGTCCGGAAACTGCGTCTGGTCAGAAACCTGGGCAATGGCGAAGGGCTGCCTGAGGTCATCGATCTCTCTCTCGAGGCTCTTCCCTGGCGGATGATAGTCTTGGTGTTTGCCACCTTGCTGAGTGGGGTGTTTGGCCTGTACCAGGCCAGTAACTGGGAGCTCTTTCTCAAATGGCGCTACGCCGTGCCATTTGAGCGTGTCGCTCCAGTGTTGGAGCACGATTTGGGATTTTATATCTTCACACTCCCTGTCTACAATGTGGTGCAGGATTGGGCCTTACTGCTCATCGTGCTTGCCGCCATAAGTGCCATAGCGGTGTATTGGGGTCGTGGTGCCATCAATATGGAACCAGGAGGGCCGCAGCTGCAGGCCTCGGTTATTCGCCACCTGTCTATCCTGCTCGTGCTCTTCTTTCTCGTTAAGGCAGGCGATTACCTGCTACAACGCTACGCCCTCCTCTTCAGCGATAACGGGGTAGTCTTTGGCGCTGCCTATACCGACGTGCAGGTGCGCTTACCGCTCCTCCTGGGACTTGCGGGTCTCTCGCTGCTCGCTGCGGCCCTGTGCGCCGCTAACCTTGTAGTACTGAGTATCCGCGTACCCGTAGCGGCTATGGTCTTAGTGTTCGGGGTGTCGTTAGTAAGCGCGGGCGTGCCCAGCCTGTTTCAAAGCTACCGTGTCAAACCCGATGAATTGCGGCTCGAGTCGCCGTATATCGCCCATACCATCGCGGCCACACGCTATGGGTTTGGGCTCGATCAGATCAGTCGTCTCCCCTTTCCTGCTGCCGGCACCTTAACCCCAGAGGTCGTAGCCAGAAACAGTGCCACAATCCAAAACATTCGCTGGTGGGACCCGCGTCCTTTGCTCGATACCTACCGGCAATTACAAGAGATCCGCTTGTACTACGACTTCCATGATGTAGATGTCGATCGTTACACGGTGCAGGGGACCTACCAACAGGTGCTGTTGTCGGGCCGCGAACTCAATCAATCCCGGCTTCCGCCGGACGCGCAAACGTGGATCAATCAGCATTTCAAGTTCACCCACGGCTATGGCCTGGCCATGAGCCCGGTGAATCGGTTCGACGAAGAAGGGCTGCCCGTGTTCTACGTCCAGGATATTCCCCCCGCGTCGCCAGTGGGGCTCCGCATTGACCGTCCCGAAGTCTACTTCGGCGAGCAGGCGGACACGTATGTCGTAGTGCAGGGCGGCACCACCGAGTTCGACTACCCTAAGGGGCAGGAGAATATGTACACCACCTACCAAGGCCGGGATGGGGTGTCGTTAGGGAACATCTGGCGGCGGCTGTTGTTTGCCTGGTACTTTGGCGACATCAAGTTATTGATTAGCGGGAATGTCACGGCTGCAAGTCGCATGTTGTTCCGGCGCCTCATCCAAGACCGCATTCGTCGCCTCGCCCCGTTCTTGCAACTTGATCGCGATCCTTATTTAACCGTGAGTGAGGGGCGCTTAGTCTGGGTGCAGGACGCGTATACGGTGAGCGACATGCTGCCCTACGCGCACACAAACCGGCCGGGGGGAATCAACTATATCCGCAATGCGGTGAAGGTCACGGTCGATGCCTACGATGGCATCCCGGTCTTCTATCTTGCTGATCCGCAAGATCCGCTTGTGCGTACCTATCAACGGATTTTTCCCTCCCTGTTTCAGTCGCTCGAGCAGATGCCAGCGGCGTTGCGCGCGCATGTCCGTTATCCGGAAGATCTCTTTTTTCTGCAGTCGAGCATGTACGGCACCTATCACATGACCGACCCGGAGGTCTTCTACAACAAGGAAGACCTGTGGAGCTTCCCGCAGGAGACCGCCAGCGGCAAACCCGTGTTCATGCAGCCGTACTATACGATCATGCGCTTGCCGGGCGAAGCGCGCGAAGAGTTTATTTTGATGCTCCCGATGGTCCCCAACAATCGCGATAACATGATCGCCTGGTTGGCGGCCCGCTGTGACGGCCCTCACTACGGCGAGGTGTTGGAGTTTGCCTTCTCCAAGGAGAAACTGGTGTACGGGCCGGCGCAGATTGAAGCGCGGATTGATCAAGACACCACGATCTCTCAACAGCTCTCGCTGTGGAATCAATTGGGGTCCCGCGTGATTCGCGGCAATCTGCTAGTGATTCCCATCGAGGATACCCTGTTGTATGTGGAGCCGCTCTACCTCAGTGCCGCGACCCGCGAGCTACCGGAATTGAAACGGTTGATCGCTTCGTCTGGCGATCGGGTAGTCATGAGCCAAACCGTCGATCCCTTGCTGACCGCGCTCTTGGCGAAGGAAACTGGGCAGCCGCCGGTTGTGACGGCGACGGGGCCACCGGGCACTCCGCCACCGGCGGCCGAGCAACCGTCCAGCGGAACTGGAACCGCCCTCCAACACTACCGTCAGGCGCTGGACGCGCTACGTAAAGGGGACTGGCAGACCTTCGGCGTTGAAATGGATTCCCTGCAGAAAGCCTTAGAGAGGACGGCAGCAGTAGCCTCTCCCCCATGAGCCCAATGGCGTTATGTTAAGGATTCGGCCCCGCGCTTTGACTTCGCCGCTGCCGCAGCGTAGCCTGTCCTGAGCTTGTCGAAGGGCTCAGCACGAACGGAAATTTCCCTGTGTTTTCACTCTCACCCCGTTCGCCCTGAGCGCAGCGAAGTCGAAGGGCTGCGGCTCAGAATGACAACTCCTCAGCTTCCTCGTGATGGTGCACTAAACCAGGCGGCAAGAGAGTGGTCCACGCGACCCTAGCGCCTGTCCACCGTAGGGGCGAAGCATTTGCGGGGCAGGCTCCCCACGGCGGTGGTCTATCCAAGGCAAATGCTTCGCCCCTACCCACGCAGCTACGAACAGTGTCCTCATGTCGTGCATTCCGATTTAGTTGTCGGTTAGAGCTGCAGCCGTTACTCGACAATATCTTTTTTGAGGCTCTGCAAAAAAGCTAAGGCTTCACCTCGCTCCCTTTCCGGAACAGCAAACTTCGTGAATGTCGCTTGGACATGATGCAGAAATATCCCCCAGTCACTTTCGTTGATTCCCATGCCTCTATGCGCGGTCGCCATATCACGTCCCCGATAATAGAGTGGTCCTCCCGCACTGGCACACAGAAAATCGATCAGTAACTGCTTCTCTCGTCGCACCCCGTCTTCACCACGATGTTGCCAGAAACGGCCAAGCTGACTGTCACCTATCAGCCGTGGTAATAAGTCATCAGCCACCGCGGCAATAGCGTCGTATCCACCCAGACGAGTATACAAGGTAGCTTCTTTAGTTTGCTCTGACATCCGTCCCTCCTGCGAGCTAGCGAACTCGTTCGTCAGGATAGCTGATCTTTGTCAGCGGCGCTACTTTCTTGAAGGCGTGACATTCCCTTCTTACTTCTGAGTCTCCGCCTCCTTACTCTTTGCTTTCTGTTCTATGGTTATGTTCCACTGCGGCCACTTCGGTGTTGATCGTCGGCAGAACGATCGTGCGAATCGGGAAGGGAATCTCGAGTCCGTTACGGCGAGCGGCGTACCAGATTCGCGTACGCACCTCGCTCTCGATAGCGGTGTGGTGAGCGAAGTCGCTAATCCAGTAGCGCAGTGCGTAGATGATGGCGCTGTCAGCAAAATCGAGGAGGATGCAGTCTGGCGCTGGTTCGGTGCACACGCCCGGTGTGTTACGGACAGCATCCACGAGTACCTGCTTTACTTCGTGCGGCGGATGGCGGTAGTGAAAGCCGATCTTCACCCACAGGCGGTGGACATCATCAGGCCGCGACAGGTTTTGCACTTCGGCGTCCAGCAGGCGGCTGTTAGGCATGATCACCAAGTCGCCATCCTCTGTCCACAGCGAGGTCGAGCGCCATTTGATTTCGACAATGCGGCCGATCCGGTCTCCAGCCTGGACCCAGTCGCCGATGCCCAAGGTGCGGTCGGTGTTGAGGGCGAGGCCGGCGAACGCATTGGTCAGCGTACTTTGCAGGGCGAGACCAATCACGGCTGTGAGTACGGCGGAGGTCGTCACCAGCGAGAGCGGATCGAGACCGCGCTGGTACAGAATGGCCAGAACGATCACAACCACGACACTGAGGTGAATCAGATCGCGCAGGATTGCGGGAACGCGCACCTGTAAGCGGTGCAAGACCAGATCGAACACCACCAAGCCTACCAGGCCGGTCGAGCCACACACCAGGCTCAGGAGGTCGAGAAAACTGAGGACCGCCCAGACTGTGTAAGCGCCGAGCTTCAGGGCCACCGTCGCGCTCAGACCGAAGAAAAGGGCGAAACACAGGAAGAACAGACTCAGGGTCACGCGCTGGCGCTGCTCTGCCGGCAGCAGGCGTCGCAAGACGACAAGGGTCACGAGCGCCAGCAGCGTCGCGGTCGCCCCGGTCCAGGTCTGTCCGATCACCAACAGTTGTTCGACGAACTTCAGCATAGCTCACTACCAGTCATGTACGTCTCTTTGTGAACCAGGTTCTGCTCCAGCAACGTGCGTAGCGCTTGGCGAGCGCGATGCAGGCGGATCTTCACCGCGTTGGGCGTGATACCCAGGGTCTCGGCCACCTCTTCCGTATTCAGATCTTCGATGTCGCGGAGCAGGAGCACCGTTCGATAAGTGTCTGGCAGGCGCTTGATACAGTGTCGGACCAGTGTGCGGGTCTCTTGCTGTTGGAGCAGCGTATCGCTCGATATTTCCCACGGAGCGACCTGACTGCTCCATTCCCCCTGCTCATCGAACCGAGGGAGGAGATCCTCGATCGACTCTTCGTGCTTTCTCCGCCGGCTTCTGAGCTTCATCAATGCGGCGTTTATTACAATGCGATGCAGCCAGGTTGAGAGCTTCGCCGTGCCGGTGAACTGACCGATGGCTTTGCAGGCGGAGAGGAAAGCTTCCTGTACGGCATCTTGCGCGTCAGGCTCGTTGCCAAGCAGACGCCGGGCAGCGGCGAGTAGACGGCCAGTATATTGCCGCACGAGCTGCTCAAACGCCTCCTCCTCTCCACGGCGCAGTCGTGCCAGGAGCTGTGCGTCATGGGCATATTGATCTGCTGGGGCTGAGTCTGAGGCTCCCTTTTCTCCTGCGTCGGTTATCTGGAGGAGTTCAGTCAGGAACCCCGAGCAGCCAAACAGTACAGCGCCTTTCTGTACCAAGTGACGAAACGCCTCAATGCCCGCAGCATCGACGAACTGCACTCCCGAGAGTTCTAAGAGCAAGGTCGAGTGAACGAAGAACTCTGCTGTACACGAGGACTGCAGTGCCTCGACAGTCTGCTGTGTAACTCGTCCCTCAACCCGCAGTTGGGCAATTCCATCCTTCTCCGCTATTGGTGTGATTCTCATCATGGAGAACCATGCTGAGCAATGGGTATGCCGTGATGGGTGGGCTCTCTCCCCACAGCGCTAAAGTGGCGATACGTCTACAAAAACAGCGAATTCTATTGAGGAGTGAGGTTCGCGGTCATCCGTGCTGACACCCGCGACATTTCGCGGATCTACGAAGATCCCTCGACGATCCACGACGTCAGGTAAGAACAAGACAGAGCAACAGTAATGCTGTGGCCAGTCAGAGAAAAGCGGAGTGGGAAGGGCGTGCCGTGATCGAAAAGAACACGCATCAATGGTGCCCATGCGCCGGAGCGTCAAGGCTGCGCGCCGCGAATTCCAGCACGTCCTTAATCTGTTCCGGTGTCACGTCGAACCATTCCGCTATCTCCTCGATGCTGGCTCCCACTTCAAGATTTTCAAAAACAGTGGACACGGGCAAACGAGTGCCGCGCAATACCCACGCACCGCTGACCTTGCCGGGAATGCTCTCCACGGCGGGGCATTGTGACCAATCAAGCGCCATGTTCCATCTCCTTTGTCCTTGTGCTCTTTTATACCACAAGCCAAAAGCGCGAGTCTCGAACCAGAGCAAGCGAGGAAGCAGGGCAAAGGGTCGCCGTTTGTGTCCGGAATCTCTTAAGATACTGTTGGTCAACTCATCTAAATTAAAGTCTGCTATCAAGAAACTTGACGATTGTCTGAGACCATATTTGCTCCACGAGACAAAATGATTCCTTTTGTCCCATAGTCCGGCCTCAAGCGGGCGCGGCGACCACGGATGACACGCGCCGCACATGAATCTGCTTCGCGCGCTTGCGCGTTTGGGCGATGTCATAGGAGAGTTGCATACGCATCAGCGTATCCATCTTCACCCCGAACGCCTTCTCGATGCGCAGCGCCATATCGCCGGATAGGTCGGCCTTGGCGTTGAGCAAGCTGGACAAGGTCGGGCGCGACACCTGCAATGC
>JACQEL010000099.1 GCA_016200595.1 Deltaproteobacteria bacterium | reverse complement strand
CGCCTCGGCCAGCACGCTCAACCCTTCCTCGGCCTGCCCCATTCTCCCATGCGCCTCGGCCAGCAGAGCAAGATAATATGGTCTTGCCAGCTCTGACCCCGTAGCCTGCCAGGCGGCCAGACCTTGGCGCATCTGAGCAATCCCTTCCTCTCCCTGTCCTTGCTTAGCTAGCACCCAGCCCCGCAGGATAGTTCCCAGCGCCAACCATTGCGCAAACCCTTGCTCGATCGAGACTGTGATGGCTGCCTCTGCCCGCTCTTGGGCTGCTTGTCCCTCCCGGCGGTATTGATGGAGCATGGCAGCAAAGTCCAGGGCCCACGCCAGGCTGATAGGGTGAGACAGCTCCTGGGCCAGGGTAAGAGCCTCAGCGCTTCTCTTCAGAGCTTGGTCTGGATAGCCAAGATACCACAAGGCCCAGGCCGCATAAGACAGGCATGCAACCCCAGAGTCTTGCAGGGCCCGTTGGGCGCGGCGCTTCTGAGGATCGAAGAAGACCATGCCCTGCTCTGAATGCTCACGGGCCCGGGCAAACTCCCCACGATAGAAAGAGGTGGCTCCGAGCCCATAATGGGCCTCCAGGAGGAGGAGCGGGTCTTGAACACTCTGGGCCAGACGGAGCAGTTGCTCCCCCAGGTCGAGTGCCGTTTGTAGCTCCGCCCGTACAATATAAAACCCCCACAATCCCCGCAGCACGGTGAAGAGCTGTGGGGTTTCCCCTAACCGTTGACAGAGCTCCCGGGCCCGAGCGACAGTTTTTTTCACCTCCTCCGCTGCATACCCCTTGGTGGCCATCAAAGCTGGACCAAGAGTGACCTGAAGGTTCAGCTCCCGCTGGGCGCGCTCGGCGGTGTCTGGCAAGGCCATGAGCAACTCGAACCCCTTGGTGAGGTGACTGATCGCTTCGACATTTGCCGAGCGCTCCACGGCCCTCTGCCCAGCCTTCTGCCAGTAAGGGATTGCCTGCTCAATGAATCCCGCTTCGGTGTAGTGATAGGCCAACAGCTCTTGCTGGGTCTCTGTGGTTTCGGCAAATCCCTCCTCCAGTACCTGGGCAATCTGACTGTGATATTGCTGCCGCTTACTCCTGAGCAGCGACTGATACGCGGCATCCTGAATGAGCGCATGCTTGAAGATGTAGCGGGCCTGCGGTGGCAATCCTCGCTGGTAAAGCACCTCGGCTTCCACGAGCTTGGCCAGTGCCTGCGGCAAGCTGACCTCATCCAGAGGGGAAACACTCTGGAGCAAGTCATAGGAAAATTCTCGCCCCAGGGTTGCCGCCATCTGCGCCACTTCTCTGACTGGGGCCAGCCGATCGAGCCGCGCCATTAGTGCGTCATGCAAAGTAGCGGGAATCGCCAGCGGCGGTAGGGGCGACGCATGCGTCGCCCCTACATACAGGCCCGACTCCACCACCATCTTGGTCAACTCTTCCACAAACAACGGCACCCCGTCGGTCTTGGCCACGATCTGGCGCACGACTTCCGCCGGCAACGCCTTGCCACTCGTCAGGTCCCTCACTATTGCCTCAACCTGCGTGCGGCCTAAGCGATGGAGAGTAAGCGGAGTCAGATGCGCGCGGGCTCCCCAGGGCGGGCTAAACTCCGGCCGAAAGCTCAGCAGCGTGAGCATCCGCGCCGTCGGTGCCTGGTCGAGCAGCAACCCGTGCAGTTCCAGGGTGGAAGGGTCAGCCCAATGAAAGTCTTCCCAGGCCGCGAGCACCGGCTGGCGCTCGGCCGCCGCTAGAAACCAGGCGATCACGGCTTCCTGGGTCTTCTGTTTCTGTTTGGCCGGACTCAGGGTCAGGGGAGGATAGCCCTCAGGATGCGGCAGCGACAGCAGCGCGGCAAAGAGGGGCACTACTTCCTGTGCGGGCAGGTGGTACTCCCGCAGCGCTTTTTCTAGCTTGCCGAGCTTCTCGGGCGGAGCATCCTCCCGGCGAAACTGTAACAAGCGCTGCAGGTAATCGATCACCGGATAGAAGGCGGTGTTCTGGTAATAAGGCGAGCAGCGAAACTCAATCCGGGTGCCCCCTTCCCGTGCTACCCGCTCTTTGAGTTCCTGTACGAGACGCGATTTGCCGATCCCGGCCTCGCCGCTGAGCAGCACTACCTGCCCTTCCCCTTCTTTCACCCGCTCCCAGCGTTCCACCAGCAGTCCAACCTCCTGCTCCCGGCCTACCAGCGGCGTCAGCCCGGTAGCGGCCACCACCTCAAAGCGACTCTGCGCACCGCTCTCCCCCAGCACTTGGTAGACCGGGACAGGGGCTGCAATCCCCTTGAACGTGTGGAGGCCGAGATCCCGGCAGGCAAAGTACCCCTGGATGAGCCGGTAGGTGGCGGTGCTGAGCACCACGGTGTCGGGCACTGCGATTTCCTGGAGTCGGGCGGCAATGTTAGGGGTCTCACCGACAATGGCTAAGGGTTCGCGTGTGTCTCCGCCTCCCATCTCGCCGGCGACCACCAAGCCGGTATGAATCCCAATGCGCACGTGTAGGGGCGACGCATGCGTCGCCCCTACGGTTGGCTGTAACTGTGCGTCCAGGTGTTGCATCGCCTCGACAATCCCCAGTCCGGCGCGCACGGCCCGCTGGGCGTCGTCTTCGTGCGCCACTGGATAACCAAAATAGACTAACAGCCCATCGCCAAGATATTTGGCGAGATGCCCGTCAAAGCGGCTGATCACCTGGGCACACGTCTGTTGATACGCGCGGACCACCTCGCGCAGCTCTTCGGGATCGAGTTGGGTGGAGAGGGCGGTGGAGCCGACCAGATCACAGAACATCACGGTCACCTGGCGGCGCTCTCCGGCATCACGGCTAGCGTCTAGGGTCTGGGGTTTAGAGTTCGGCGTCCGCAGTCCGGCGTCCGCAGTCTGCGAAGCGGGAGGTTGGGAGGAATGTGGAACCTGGAACGTAGAACTTGAAACTGGCGAAGCGCCGACCCAGACCAGCACCTCCCCGTCTTCCTCTGCCGCCACGCGCTCGGCTTTGATGAGCTCGTCGGTGACCCCTGCCAGCAACTCATCGTCCAGCTGATAGCGCAGCTTGAGCGACCGATAGGTCACCCGACCGCGCCGCTGTAGTAGCTCTCGGACTTGGTCTAATACCTCATCGAACGACATACTGCGGCTTCCGCTGCCGCGGATATAGCAGCTTTTACAAGGAAGAACTACCTGTCCTGAGCCCTTCGACTCCGCTGCGCGGAGTTTATCCTGAGTTTATCGAAGGACTCAGGACAGGCTTGTCGAAGCCTGCTCCATTTCCCAAAATTCGCTGGGCTGCGAGGGATTAGAACTATGGCGGCTGCTCAGGATTGAGAACATTCAACTGCTCCGCCTCGGCGACCTTACAGAGGTCTCCATCTGCCGAGACGAAAAAATCGATGGGCTGTAGGTTATGGAGATCCAATGCCGAAACGAGGTGGATCGCATCCAGGGTGCGGAGCAGTGGGGTTTGTTGTGCTGGGGCATACTTCCGGACCAGGCGTACGGCATTGTGGTAGTGGAAATCTCTCAGCTTTCTGACCTGGAAAAGATCCTGCCCCACGTCTCGGTCGTGCCGGTCGCGGTGACTGTCGAGCTCGTGCTCGGGGCTCTCGCGGGCGG
>JACQEL010001022.1 GCA_016200595.1 Deltaproteobacteria bacterium | reverse complement strand
TGGGAAGGACGATTTTTCGAGGACTTTGAGGTAGGAGACATTTATCGCTGCCGGCTGGGACGCACGGTGACTGAGACTGATAACACCTGGTTTACCTTGCTCACCTGCAATACCAACCAGCTTCATTTCAACAACGAGTATTGCAAGCAGACCGAATTCGGGAAATGTTTAATCAATAGCGGCCTCACGTTGGCTATCGTCGCCGGGTTAGGGGTCGCGGATGTGAGTGAAAACGGCTTCAACTTAGGCTGGGATAACGTGACCCTGCCCAACCCTGTCTTCGCCGGCGATACGCTCTACTCCGAGTCTGAAGTGTTAGAGAGGAGAGAGTCCCGGTCGAAACCGCAATGGGGTATCGTGAAGGTCCGCACCCGTGGGGTCAAGCAGGATGGCACGCTGGTCATCGAGTACACCCGGAACGTGATGGTCTGGAAACGCGCGCATGCGCCGCAGCGGAACTTATTTCCTGAGATGAAAGAAAGATAAGCCTGTCTCTCTCTCTTCCCGTGGTTCTCGCTTTCTCATCCCCAGGCTCTGCCTGGGCTGGTGAAAATTGGCGATATGGGGATAGTTTTTCTCGTGCTGACTCTCATGGCTTTTGTTCTTGGGGCCTTCTCGGTCCCAGGCAGAGCCTGGGACCGAGATTAAGGTCAGGAAGAGGGGGTGTCACGGTTCGAGCAATGCCGTAGACCCCCTCTCCCTAGCCCTCTCCCACGAGGGGAGAGGGGACTGGACCACAGGGCAGGAAAAAAACTGAAGTTGTGGCTGGTGGGTGTCCCTACAAACCTACGGCTTGCGAAACGGCGCGCCATGGCGGTTATGCCAGGTAAGCTGTTCCACTGGTACCCGCGTGACTGGGCCGAATCGTCCTATCGGGTAACCAATCGGGATCAGCGCATACGTGGTAATGGACTCAGGCAGACCCAGAATAGCTTTGACCTCATCCTCATACTGAGTGGTGATTGACGTGAGCGTTGCTCCTAAGCCTAAAGCTCGACAGGCAAGAAGAATATTCTGCACGGCTGGGTAAATACTGCCACCAATAATCCGCAGAAAGTTTGTGGCATTTGCGGCAGCCAACCGCTTGGCATGAATCCGCCGGGCCCGCAGACAGGCGAAGAGCAATACTGGGGCTTCGGCCAGGTGCTCGGCGAGATAGGCAGCCGCGCGCAGGTTCTTATCTTCGCTGAGCGACGCCCCAGCTTCGGTATACTGCTTTTCTGCAATACGCCAGCCTCTTCGGTAGATCTCGGCAATTTGCCGTTTGATCTCCGGTTCGGTGACAACCACGAAGCGCCAGGCTTGGACCCCACCGCCGCTGGGCGCGCGGATGCCGGCGTCGAGGACTTGGTAAATCAATTCGTCGGGCACCGGGTCGGGTTTGAGACGGCGCATACTGCGACACGTATACATAATGTGAAAAACGTCATTGTCGGCCATTCGTAATTCTCGCTTCCTTACTGTGGAATTGCGAAGACCATCCTTGGTCCTTCGCCGAGTCGATGGTGAAAGAGCTACTGGGAGGGCTGAAGAGGCTGTTCTTCTACGGTGACAGGTCCTGCTGAGGTTCTTTTGTTGATTGATGACCGTCCTTTGGCGCTCTCTGAGTGCTCGGTAGTATTGCGTGCCTCACTCGATCTTTTGCTGGTTGACCCAGGCCCGGGGTTGAGTCCGTAGCCAGTAGGTGTACGGGATTTTGCTGCAGACTCAGCGGTTGGTTGTGGGGCAGAGAGAGCAGAGTCTGAGGGATCCGGTGTGGCCATGAGGTCTTCTAAAGAAGGTGGACTCGACGGGAAAGTAGCAAGCGGTGTGTTTTGGGAGCTTGAGACCACCGTTTTTGTCTGCTCGTAGAGCTGCGTAAAGATCAGCAGCAGAATGATCAATGCGGCGATAACGCTAAGAACAAGAAAGACAGACCGGCCTGGTGCCGGCTTCTCGGGAAGCGGGATTGGCACGAATGGCTCTTTCGGCTTCGGGAGCTTCGCGAGTTGGCGGTCGGCCGGAGCTGGGCGCGCCTGCGGTGGCGGAGCTTGCTGATCAGCCGCGTCCATGATCTCGGGGGTCTGGGCCGACTGAGTACTGGGTGGCGGAGCTTGCTGATCAGTCGCGTCCATGATCTCAGGAGTCTGGGCTAACTGATCAGCCGGGTCCATGATCTCAGGAGTCTGGGCCGACTGAGTACTAGCTGGTTTTGCGCAATCCTCAGATTGCGCCGCTTGCTGGCGAGCCTGGCGACGAAGAGCCTGTAGCTCCTGGTAGGCTTCGGTGATTTTCCGCAGCTTCTCTTCCGCTTCTCGTTGTCGTTGGAGCTGATTGGGGAAGCGCTTTGGCTGCCACGCTCTTCGCAGATCCCGGTACGCCTTTTTTATTTCTTTGCCTGAGGCGTTTGGGCGCACCCCGAGGATCTCAGCATACTGCTCCGGCTTTTCCACCCTTACCCTCCCTCGGATCGAACACACTGACTGTCACGCTTTTCCCCCTAGAGTCATGCTTATGACACGGCGAAGGAAAAAAATCTAGAGTTTTCTCCAACTGCCGTATATTTTCTATTTTCTGGTTAATGGTATTAACGGCACCTCCGGTCGCAAACTTAAGCGGCCGTCTTGTCTTACCGTCGGGTGCATAACAATTTCGTGGTCAACAGGCTGCGGCGTACCGCACCAGGG
>JACQEL010001021.1 GCA_016200595.1 Deltaproteobacteria bacterium | reverse complement strand
ACTTTCCCATACGCTTCGGCCAGCAAGGCGAGCCAATGCGACAGTAAAATCTCTGCTCCCGTAGCCCGCCAGGCTGCTAGCCCTTGACGTATCCGTGCAATTCCCTCCTCTTCCTGTCCTTGCTCAGTCAGTGCCCAGCCCCATAGGATCATTGCCATCGCCAGGTAGAGTGGAATCCCTTGCTCATGACAGAGCGCAATCGCTCTTTCTGCTTGTTCTTGACCTCTTTGCCCCTCGCCGCGGAGTTGATGTACCATGACTGTGAGACTCAGCTTGTACACCAAGCCATAAGGGTTAGACTGCTCTTGGGCGAGGGTGAGCGCTTCGTAGCTCCGGTTCACAGCTTGGTCTGGATAGCCAAGGTACCACAGGGCAACGGCGGCATGGGACCGGCAACTGACCCCCTCGTCCTGCAAGAGATCGCTGCGGAAATCGACACGGTCCCGGTAGCAGTCATGGAGCGCAATTCCTTGTTCCAGGTGTGCTCGGGCAGGGGCAAACTCTCCAAGGTGGAGCAGGGTCACTCCCAACACATAGTGAGAGGACACGAGACGGACCGGGTCTTGTGTTTGCTGGGCCAGTATAAGGCACTGCTCCCCCAGGCTGCACGCCTTTTGGAATTCCGCTCGCGCGAGGTGTACTGCCTGCATTCTCAACAGCACGGGGAAGAGCCGAGAGGTTTCTCCTATCTGTCGGCACAGTTCCAGCGCTCGGGCACAGACGCGCTCGACTTCTGGGGCCCCATAGCCCTTGGTCGCGCTGAGCGGAGCGATCAGGGGGAGTTGCAGCCCGAGTTCTTGCGGGAGGCGTTCAGGAGTGTCGGGAAAAGCCTTGAGCAACTCCAGAGCTTTGGTGAGGTGGCTAATCGTCTCCACGTGAGCCGAGCGCTGAGTAGCATTTTCTCCAGCTTGCTGCAGGTATTGCACTGCTCGACGGTAGTCCCGTCCCTGCTCAAAATGCACTGCCAGCTCAGCGGCAATCTCTCGTGCGCGCTCGCCATAGGCTTGTTCCTCGCGCTCGCCAATCCGCTGATGCACCTGCCGCCGCCGGCCTGCTGAGAGCCGCTCGTAAAGCACCTCTTGATATAAGGCATGCTGAAAGCTGTAGCGTGTCGCCACCGTCCTATCCGGCCACTCGCTTGTTCCGCTTGTTCGCAGGAATTGTTCCCGCCGGGCCAGCTCTGCACAGTGCTCTTCTACTGCCTCCAGCACCATCTCTGCACCCACCGCTACCGCAGCCGCCGAGAACTCTACACCCGCCACACTCGCCACTTCCAAGATCAATCGTGCAGTAGGATTCACCTGCGCCAGCCGTTGCTCAATCATCTGCTGCAGATTCTCGGGGACTGTCGCGGTTGCTTCTCCTTCCCGCTTTAGGGTCCACTGCCCGTCCGCCTGCACCAGTGCACCTTGTGACAACAAATGGTCCGCCACGTTGACCATGAACAGCGGATTGCCGTCCGTGCGGCGGTGAATCGTGCGCGCCAGCCGTTGGAGGGGCACACGGTCGCGCACCCCTCCGGCAAACCTCGCGGCCAGATACTCGCCTACCGCCGCCTCGCTCAACAATCCCAAGGCTAACTCCGCGCACTGTCCGTGGACTTGCAGTTCTTGCTTAACCGCCCGCAATGGGTGCTCCCGCACGATCGTCTCCACCGGCCGATAGGAGCCGAGCACGAGGAGCCGGGCACGTTCGCGCCGCCGAGCGACAAAGGCCAGCCAGTCCAGCGTGGAATGATCACACCACTGCAGGTCCTCTACCCACAGCACCAACGGGCGTTCTGCCGTCAGCACTTCCACGGCTTCGGTCAACTCCCGCAGCATTCGCTCCTTGGTCGCTCCCGCCACCTTACGGTGCAGCGCCTCGAGTTCCGTTGCATTGAGCAGCGCCGGCATCTGCACCAGCCAGGTCGGGGCATGCTGGTGCAGCACTTCGATGAGCTGTTTTCCTCCTGCCTCACGACACAGCCGACCCAGCGCTTCCAAAAGCGGCAAATACGGTTCCCCCGCTCCGTAGTGCTCGATGCACTGCCCCCGGCCCAGCCGCACTGCCTCCTCCTCGCCGGGCGCATCGCCACGCGCCCCTAGGTGGGCGACAAATGTGTCTACCAGCGCCGTTTTGCCAATCCCCGCCTCGCCCGTCACAAATACCACCTGGCGCTCGCCCATCGCGGCTTTGTCTAACCAGCCATATAGTTGCGCAAGTTCCGTCTCACGGCCTACGAGGGGAGTTTCAAGTCTCACGTTCCACGTTCCAAGTTGTTGAATCTTGTCCTTTGCCGAGGAACTTGGAACCTGGAACCTGGAACCTGGAACGGGCGGAGCGGGGGTGAGCGGGGCAATAAAACGATACCCCCGCCGATGCACGGTCTCAAGGTAGCGCGGCTTCTTGGCGTTCTCGCGCAGGGCCTGACGGACCTCTTGAATACACGACGCCAGCGTCGCGTCACTCACCACCGTCTCAGGCCACGCCGCAGCAAAGAGGTCGTCTTTCGTGACCAACTGCCCCGGATGCGCCACGAAGTAGCGCAGCACCGCAAACGCTTTTCCCGTCAGCTTCACTTCTTGTGCACCACGCCATAACTGTATGTGCTCCCGGTCCAGCCGGTAGGAACCGAAACAAGCTACCGTTTCTCCTGGGCTTTTTTCGTGTTCAGCCATCCCCAAGTAATCCCACACTAATCCCGAAACTTTCCCATGACTTCGCCTCCGTGCTGTCGCTACTCTCCTGACACAAAACCGGCGCGATTGCAAGAGAAAGCGGGCGGCGTCGGTGGAGCATTGTTGTGGAACCAGAGCTGAAAGCCGAGTCACCGCTCTCACCCCAGCGGGCGTTTGTCGTGCAGTTCCGCGCGGAAACCGCGGTAGAGCGGTGGCACGTGGAAGGACGAGTCGAGCACGTAGTGTCAGGGCAGGCGACGCATTTTCATTCGCTGGAGGAACTGTTCGCGTTCATGGGGCGCGTCCTGGCCTCAGTGCGCGCCCCACCCCGCCAGACAGCAAAAATGAGGAGACCTTAAGCACTGGGCAAACAACACGACTGACTTTGTAAGGAGGGTTCCATGCATCTCGTTCAACGTTGTCAATCATTCATCATTATCATGCTGCTTACTGGAGTATTCAGCTTACAATCGGTGCCGCTCGTGCAGGCAGATCCCTCTAGGACTAGTACCGAGCCTCTTCTGGTCATTCCAGGTCTCACCGTTAGGACTAGTATCGAGCCTCTTCTGGTCATTCCAGGTCTCACCGTGGCCCCAGGCACCGGGTCGATCCTGGTGCGCACCCATGACGCAGTCGGCGCCACGGTCCATGCGTTTGGCCTTGTCCCCGGAAACGTCTACTCGTTCTGGGTCACTGCTTTTAATAATCCCAAAAAATGCGCGACCACTCCGTGTTCCGCCGCCGACGTGCCCAACCCCGAGGTGCAGGTCTCGATCACCTTTGGCTCAAGCCAGATCGCCGGCGAGGACGGGACCGTCGATTTCACTGCCTTTCGTGCAGTCGGGGATCTGACCGGGGTCTATCTCGGCCCTGGGCTGTTGAAACCATACAAGGCCCAGATCCATCTTGTCGTCCGTAGCCATGGGCCGGCGAGTGCTGATCCTGCCGTGCTGCAACAGCAGCTCACCATGTTCAACGGCGGGTGTCCACCGAATACGTGTATGAACGCGGAGGTTGCCATTCACGAGCCATAGCAGAGGAAAGAAGTGGCGGGTGGGGAGCGTCCACCCGCCTGTTCATCCACATACTTGAGAGCGAGGAGTACCATGAAGAAGCAGGATCTTACCGGACAGGATCAGCACGCGCGGGAAGCCGACCCACCACACAAGCGAGCAAAAGCTAAGCAGGTTCTAAAAAGTTCGTTGACACTCCTGCCGTGCCAGCGCTGCCAAGATGGCTGCGCCACCCTGGGAAAAGGCTCGGTTGCTGGTAGCACAGGCTTCTAGCCTGTGCACGGCTGGTCAACAGACTTTTTGGCATCCACTTAGTACTTCGTCACGCTGAAAATGAGGGGTTGTCATTCTGAGCCACAGTCCTTCGACGGAGCCTGTCCTGAGCATCGTCGAAGGGCTCCTCAGAATGACATCTATCAAAATCAACGTGACAGACTACTAGAGATCAAACTGTATCCTTAGCGCCTTTCCCCTCGCAGCAGACGCCATCCGTTCTGGGATCGGCTGACGCCGCGCGATCATGGTCGCGATTTCAGTCTGCACAGGGCGTGAATGACGAAGAAGGAGGACTACACATGACCGCAAAGCGAAACTGGCAGTTGATTGTTCCAATACTGGCTATTTTCACCCTGACCGTGCCGGCCTGGGCGCGGGGATTCCCCGGCGGTATCCGTGACACGTTGGGGCCGCGCTACCACGCCGCGCCGCAGCTCCGCGCAACGCCGACATATCCCCCAGGGCACGGGGGCGGCCCGATGGCCCGGCTCCACCACTGGAACGAGATCGCCATCAACGCCAGTGGGCTCGACCACACGCCTGTGGCGCCTGATGAGCACCGCGTCTTTGGTGAGCAGTACGGGCCCACGCGAGCGAGCCGGGCGATGGCGATCGTGCACATCGCGATCTTCGACGCGGTGAACGCCATCGTCGGCGGCTACCAAAGCTACACCGGTCTTGCCCCTGCACCCGCCAGTACTTCTATGGACGCCGCCATCGCCCAAGCGGCGCACGATACGCTGATCGCGCTCTTCCCTTCGCAGACAGCGAGCTGCGACGAGCAACTCGCCGCAGACCTCAGCCAGCTCCGGGACAGACACGCAAAGGCGAAAGGGATTGCGCTGGGGCAGCGGGCCGCCGCCGCGATCCTCGCACTCAGGGCCGCCGACGGCTCGCAGCAGGCCGAGCCGCACGTTGGCGTTGATTTCATCACGGGTGACGAGCCGGGGGAGTGGCGCCAAGACCCCATCAGTCTGATCCCGCTCGCCCTGGGCGCCTACTGGGGCAGGGTCAGACCGTTTGTCATGAGGTCGGCCGCCCAGTTTCGAGTGCTGCCGCCCCCGGCCTTGAACAGCCCGGAGTATGCGCTGGCGTTCGACGAGGTAAAAGCCATCGGCGGCGATGGGGTCGTTACACCGACGGTGCGCACCGCGGAACAGACCGAGGTCGGCATCTACTGGGCCTACGACGGCACGCCAAGCCTGTGCGCCCCGCCACGGCTCTACAACCAGATCACTGTGTAAATCGCCGACCAGAGGGGCTCCACTGTCGTCGCACTGGCGCGGCTCTTGGCGCTGGTGAACACAGCCATGGCCGACGCCGGCATCGCCGTCTGGGAGTCGAAGTACTACTATGAGTTCTGGCGCCCGGTCACCGGCATCCGCGAGGCCGACGCGGGTACCGGGCCGACCGGCGTGGGCGATCACAATCCCGCCACGATCGGCGATCCGACCTTCAGGCCGCTCGGCGCTCCAGCCAGCAACCTCACCGGGCCCAACTTCACCCCGCCCTTCCCAGCCTACCCGTCCGGGCATGCCGGGTTCGGGGGTGCCCTTTTCCAGACCTTGCGCAATTTCTACGGGACCGACGCTATCGCCTTCACCTTCGTGTCGGACGAGTTCAACGGTGTGACGCAGGACCACGAGGGGAACGTGCGCCCGCTCCTCCCGCGCAGCTTCTCGTCGCTCTCCGAAGCCGAGGAAGAGAACGGCCAGAGCCGCATCTACCTCGGTATCCACTGGGTGTTCGATAAGACCGAGGGGATCATCCAGGGCCGGCGCGTGGCGGATTACGTGTTCAAACACGCGTTCGTGCCACTGCACCGCACAGGACACTGGTAGCAATGAGAGAAGCTGCTGTAGGACGCCATTACTCAGCCTTAGCGAGCGGGTGCGCCTGCTTCCACTCGGTAGCGACCTGACTCATGGTCTTAAATGTCACCCCTGCATGCCCCTGCATGTACTCGATCAACTTCTCCAGCATGAGAATGCGATGGCCGCGACCGATGACCTGCGGGTGCATAGTGAGGGTGAAGACTCCTTCACCCATACGTTGGTAGAGAAAGTCGAAATCCGCCGACCAGACCCGCGAGACGTCATCCGGGTTGCGCAGGCCCACATGATTCGCCGGCCAGTGCAGACCGAAGTATGGCCAATCATCCAGACTCCAGTCCACTGGTAGTTCAACCAGATCGATCTCTTTACCGAAAATATACGGCCCATCAGTATGTACTTCGTCACCGAGGCGGCAGTAGTAGGGAGTGAAGTCGTTAGCCATCATACTCGAATCGTAGAGAAAGCCGAACTCCATCAACAGGTTTAGCGAGTAAGGGCTAAGATCCCAAGCAGGAGAGCGGTAGCCTAACGGCGCCTTGCCGGTGATCCGGCGAATACAAGCGATGCCACGTTCTAGAATACTGCGCTCCTCTTCCAGCGCGACGGCTGCTGGATTCTCATGGCAGTAGCCGTGATGGCCGATCTCGTGTCCGGCATCAGCGATACGCTGGACCACCTGAGGATAGGTATCGATCGTGTGACCAGGAATGAACCACGACGCCAGCACCTGATGACGCCTGAGCACCTCGAGCAGCCGTTCGGTCCCCACCTTGCCGAACTCACCACGAGAGATTGTACTCGGCGACTGAGATTTGAATGGCCCAACCCAGATGGATATTGCGTCAAAGTCAAATGACAGACAGACGGAGACGTTTTTTGCCATGGTTCACCTCATTGACGGGATAAATACGCTTCACGAGGGTACTGTGATATCAAGGTTTTCGGTAATGCTGGTGGTAGTAAGTCCACCCGGCCCCGATGAGACCGATGAGAGCCAAAACCAACAAGGTCCAGTTGAGATCAGTCATTGTCTCCTCCATCGAGCCAATAGGCCCAAAGAAAGAAAACTAGCGTCGCTATAGTGCCAATTAGCAGGGTTAAGAAGTTCCACTGTCCAGTAGTCAGGGCTCCGACTACTGTGACCAAAGCGATCCCCTTGCTGATATCGTACAAATACTTTGCTGTATTCTCTCGCTGGCGAGGCTTCATCTTCGTTCATCACTCTACCTTGGGTGCATCGAGCCCCGCCTGGGCACAAGCAACGTCCTGCTCGACCGTGCCGCCACTTACGCCAATCCCACCGACTACTTTGTCTCCTACCTTGATCGGCAACCCACCACCGAAAATGGCGATGCGGGGAATGTGGGGCACACCGACGAGCAACGCCGGGTCATCCTTGATGAAGTTGTAAAAATCTCGTGAGGGCATGCCGAAGAGCGCAGTGTAGGCCTTGTTTTGCGCCACCTCGATGCTCACCAATGCGGCGCCGTCCATGCGGCAGAACGCTTTGAGCAGACCGCTTTCGTCGAGGATCGCGACTACCTGCGGCACGCCCAACTCTTGAGCCTTGGCTACTGCAGCAGTGATCATCTTCTGAGTAGTCTCATGCGAAATACTCTGCTTGGTGAAAGTCTGTGCCATAACGTCCTCCTCTAGGGTGGGGAGAATACAGACCAAAGTATCATCCCGTTGCCGCTTCACGCCTTACGCCTCATATCTCATGTCCCCGGTCAGCAGTCAGCGATCAGTGATCGGCCAACAAGGATTGAGGAGTGAGCAGCACATAACTCACTCTTCCTCTGGTGGCGGAACGAGCGGTTCGATAAGAGTCATCAAACGAGGGATGTCATTCTGGATTGTGTCCCAGACCCTCTTCAGGTTAATCCGCGAGTATTCATGGATCAGGCGATTACGCATGCCGATCATTTCAGACCAGGGAATCTCAGAGTGAGCGTTCCTGGTTTCCTGGGAGACTTTGCGGGCTGCTTCGCCAATGATTCCCAACTGCCTCATGGTGGCGCTCTGCAACAATTCGTTGCGCTCGAACTCTTCTTCTGTCGCGCCAGTAATGAATTGGCTCACCTTGCGAGCGGCATTGAGGATATCTAAGAGGTAAGCGTCATCACGCCACATAGACTGGCTCTACTGAAGACAAAATGTGTTTGCGACGGATATAGTTTTCACTCTGCTCCACGGCTTTTCGTTCTACCAGATCTACTTCCCGACTAAAGATCTGCTTCAATTCCTCCTGCATATCGACTATATCGAATAAGCTCCACTCCGCATCCGGTACAAACGTCACCAGCACATCGACATCGCTGTCTGGGCGAAAGTCGTCACGCAGGACAGAGCCAAACAGGGCGAACTCAGTAATTTTCCACCGCTGGCAGAACTCGGCAATCTTCTCACGGTCAACTGGAATGCGGGCGTTCATACGCTTGGCCTTTATCACAGCTTGACAAACAAATCCTTGACCCCTTCGCTGGTCAGCCGCGAGACGGTGGTGATCTTATCGCTGAATTCCTTGAGCACGTTCATTGAACTCGAACCGACATCGATGAGAATCGAGAATAGTGAAAAACCCATTTCTTCTTTGTCCGCGCGGAAGCGTTCGGCCCAATCCGGGCGCACTTGGCACTCACCATCGGTGATAAATACGATATCCCCGCGCTTGAAGCGCGACTGCTGTACGCACTCGCGGGCCGCGTCGAGCGGCTTCTCGAAATCCGTCCCGCCGCCGGGGAAATATTCGGCCAATTCCATGACCTTGTCCATCTCGACTTCGTAGCGCTCACGCGGGTTAAGATCGAGAATTTGCAGCGGCGTATCAGCCGAGGAAAAACAGATCGAGCGGAACAAGCGCCGCTGCCGGCGGGCGATCTCCATCAGCGTGAGGGCCAGCGCCTTCGCCCATACTTCTTTGTCGCCCATCATCGACGAGCTGCCGTCTAGACAGACGACGACCGGCCCTTTGCCTTTCTCTTCGATGCCGCGCAAAGAGTACAGCAGCAACTCTCCCTCAATGAACCGGCGGGTAAAGTCCTTACGCAAAACCGGATGGTGCAGCGTAACGAGTTCGTGCGGCAGGAGCCGGCTTACTTCATTACCCAGACCGACCTCGAACAGTTCCTCACTGGTGCGTTCAAAAATCTTGCGCCGCAACGCCAGCGCATGCTGTTTCATGCGGCCAACCATCTGCGCCAGTTTCTTGAGCTTGTCATTACCGGCCAGGTGTTTGCCGAGTTCAATTTGGCGGCCAGGAGACGACTTATAGCCGCTGCCGATGGCCAGACTCCAGGATTCGGCTTCCTGGGCGGCGTCATCAAGGTCCTGGGCAACTTTGATCGTTTCTTTACGCCATAGAAGAGTTGTCTCTCTCTGCATGCGGGATAAGTCGTTGTCGAGTTGCTTCGCTTGCTGCCGCAGCCGCGCCTCTTCGGCTCGCGCTTCACTAGCGAGCTTGGTTGACGCATTTTCCAAAAGTTCTTTCGATTCTTTGGGAAAGTCCTTCTTCTGAGCGAGATCTCTCATTAAGTCCTCAGCATTCTTGGCCTCACTGATCTTTTCCTGAGCGATTTCCTCCTGTTTCTGTGCGCTCCATAGATCCAGCATGTCTCGACGAGTTAAGGCTTTCTCAGATTTAAGCAACCGCAGTGCCCCCTCGCCTAGTAAAACTGTAGCTAGTCCAGCCTTACTCTCGTCCAAGACGGTGGCATCGCGCAGATGTCCTGCCTCGTCCGTT
>JACQEL010001020.1 GCA_016200595.1 Deltaproteobacteria bacterium | reverse complement strand
TTTCGGCTGACCGTCCTCGATATGCCAGGTCGGGGAATTCGAGCTACTGGTCCACACGTTGCCCTCGTCGTCAAAGTCAATCTCTCGGGTAAAGGTCACCCGGGTGGGCAAAGGAAAAACTGTGAATTTCTCTTTCTGCGGCGCAAAGCGAATGAGGGAGTCAGAATTGGTACCACACACCCAAATCATACCTGTGCGGCGATCCACGTTGAGGGCATAAGGAGTGTCAGAACCGACCGGTAAGGTAGGAAGCGGATAGAGCTTGAACGTGGCGAGCTGGGGATCAAAGCGAGCGAGACTGCCGCTACCAAAGGCGGGGATCCACAGGATTCCTTGCGCGTCGAAACGCAGACGCCGTGGCCCATCAAAGGGAGTATCGTAGAGTTGAACATTCCCACTTCCTGGATCAAGGCGGCCGATTCGTCCGGCATTCAACTGACTGAACCACACCGACCCGTCTGGAGCGATGTCGAGCCCGTAAGGGGCAGGCAAGACCGGCGCTTCGGCAGAAATCCAGCCGGTCGGTAACCATTGGGCCAACCAGAGCCACAAACGCATGGTGCGCAACGTGAAGGCCTCTCCCCAGCTACGGGCCGGGAGGCGGTAGAGAGTAAACTGTTCAGTGGTGGGATCGAACCGACCGATATGGTTACTCACTGCCAGGGTATACCATACCCGCCCCTGACGATCGAGACGGAGCGTCTGGGGATAAAGGCCCGGCGCCGGCTGATCCCAAATACGAAACCGTTCGGTGCGAGTGTCAAAGCGAGCCAGCTTGTTTCCTAAACATAAAGTGATCCATACGCTGCCTGTCGCATCAAGTTGTAAGCTGTGCGGGGCAAGATGCGGGGAGGCTTCTGTCGAACTCCCCGGTGGACTCAGCCGCGGAAAGAGACCACCAACCGGTGAGTCTCCTGGTGGGATATGCCAGCTCTTCCGCTCTCCAGAACGGGGATCGAGACGCACGAGCTGATCGCGGGTGAGATCTACGCTGTAGACTCTGCCATCTTTGGCAACTGCGACATCGTGGGGATAAGCATACGGGCCGCCGATCTCCCATTCAGTAATCGTCGCACCTGCAGCCTCAGGCGAGAGGGGGGCAGGGAGAGAAAAACTCGCGCCTCGTTCATCCAGGCTATACCCGCGCCGGAGCAAAGCCGGCATCGTCCGTCGTAACTCGGGCGAGAGCACGCCTCCCAGCATGGCCATACGGT
Source organism: Deltaproteobacteria bacterium (assembly GCA_016200595.1). Classification (GTDB taxonomy): domain Bacteria; phylum Desulfobacterota; class Binatia; order Bin18; family Bin18; genus JACQEL01. The sequence goes on along the minus strand of JACQEL010001020.1, from coordinate 2,677 downwards.
CAAAGATCTTCTGCCACTCGTCCTCGCTCCGTGGCCGGCGGGTCGCCAAGCTTCCTTGTTGATGACAGGAAGTACATTGACGAGCAAACTCCTCCTTCGCGCGTTGGTCGGGAAAAGGAATGCGAGCAAACCAGTAGTTCGCTGGCAGTTGTTCCGCGATCCGGTCGGTGTGCTTGAGGACAATATCGTGTTGCAGTTCTTGTGGCGAAAGATCAATGTCACTCGTCTCATCACTAAAGCCAATCAGCCGGGTATGCAGCTGATACGGTTGGGCTTTGAGCGCGCGTAAGTGATAGTGCCCGGCAGCATCTGTGTAGACTGTTGTGCGCAGGCCGTCATCGGAGTCAATCGCAGTCACCATGGCGCCGGGCAGAGGCTTTTTATCACTCGTCTGCACCAGTCCGGAGAGCACCGCCGCTTCGGCCTGACCCAGGAGGATGATATACACGAACAGGCTAGCCCGCGAAAAACTCCTGCGCATTTTCTCCTCCCTCTCCTACGGCCCGTACGTGCCGTATGTTCAGGAAACCAAGGGGCGAACCTGTGTGGCGAAACGCTCGACCGTCTCGACGGCTTCGGCCACCGCGCGCGTGCGAAAGCTAAATACCAGGTGACTCACCCCGAGGCGTTGATAGGCGCGGATGTCCTCAGCGATTTGCTCCGGTGTGCCAACCAATGGACGGTGAGAGTCGGTCTCCTGATTGAGGATCTGGAGCGGACGCAGGAGAGAGATCTCCACGCTTTTCGGGTCACGCCCGAGACGCTCAGCTATACGTTGAAACTCTTGGAGTTCCTGGGCCAGTTGATCCGGCCGCGACCAACCTGGCTGCCAGCCCTCGCCGAGTTCCACTGCGCGACGCATTGCTCGCTTGCTATTGCCACCTACCCAAACGGGCGGATGGGGTTTTTGTCTAGGCTGAGGGTAAGCCGTGATCCCCGAGAATTTATAATACTTGCCCGTGAATTGCGGTTGCGGGTTCGTCCAGATCTCTTTGAAGATACGGATGAATTCGTCGGTTTGGGCTCCACGCTCGGCAAAAGGCACCCCTAGAGCGTCAAACTCCTCCTTCATCCAGCCACTGCCCACTCCGACAATCACGCGACCATTTGAGAGGAAGTCCAGCGTACCGATCGCTCTGGCCGTGACCACAGGGTTGCGGTAGGGAACGATCAGCACACTCACGCCGATCTGGATCGCGCTAGTCTGGCCCGCGAGAAACGCCATAAAGGTCAGCGGCTCAAGAATAGGTTCTTCCGGTCTGAGGGGGAAGGTTCCAGTAGGACTGTAAGGATAGGGTGTAGAAATTGTGAGAGCGTTAATGATGTGATCACCGGTCCAGATCGAGTCGATCTGGCAGCGTTCACAGGCAGCGACGATCTGACGGATCGCCTCAGGTGTGGCTAAAGCACCAAGATTAAGCGCATGAAAACCAAAACGCATAAGCTCCCTTCCTTACTTCATCAGACGTTTCGCAGTGTGAGTACGCTCCCCTCACCGTCACCAGCAATATAGATCGTCCCGTCGTTCCCTACAGCCAGGCCACCAGAGAAATCCATCGGACCCCGAGAGGTACTCCCAGGATCTCCCACAGGAAGCTGGAAGGCGAGCAGTTGCTGTTGGCCGGTAGCAAGATTCACTGCACGGAGTTCTTTGGGGCCGCGGTCGAGCACGAGCAAAGCATTTTGTCGTAAGGCCAGCCCTTTAGGTTTGTCGAGCTTATCAATGACCGAGGAAACAGTCCCGGCTGCATCAACCTGGACGACTCGTCCTTTTCCCAGTTCGCTGACAAAGAGGGTTCCATCATTGGCCGCGACTACTTCGCAGGGTTGCGCCAGACCGGTTGTCACCGTTGATACCTGACCTGCGGCATCGACACGCAGAAGTTTACCAGAGCCTGATTCGGCCACTACTACTGCCCCAGCCTTCACCGGCGCCAAGCCGTACGGATTTTGCAGCTTACGCGCCAGCATCTTGAAAGGTTGTCCATTGGGAAAATATTGCACCACGTCACCGGTGATCGTGGTAAGCCACAATTCTCCCGGCGCGCCGGCCGCAAGGCTGCGGGCAAATCCAGGAAAGCTGTTATCGAGCAAGCCGCCGAGCCGGCTGATCTCTTTGGTTGGTGAGAGCACGGCCAAGCTCAGCCCATCGTTAACATAGAGTTGCCCAGCACTGCCACAAGCGAGCCCCCAGGGACCGACAAAGCCTGGAGGAACCAGGATTCGTTCGGCACTGCTTCCATCGGTGGCCACCTCGTCAACCCCACCATCGACAAAATGGGAGATGAACAACCGATTGTCCGGACTGAAAGCGAGGTTATCGATGCCAGGCCGCACTTTGGCGATCACCGTCTGCGCGCCGCTTTGCACGTCGATGCGCACAACTTCGCCGTTTCCGGCTTGTGGCACGATGAGTTCCCCACGGCGATTAAACTTCACTGCCGGTGGGGACTTGAGTCCATCAACAACTTTCTCACGCGCGCCAGTCTCGATATCCACGCGCCATACTTCTCATTGCGGAACCAAGGGATAATAGAGTTTACCGTCCGGCCCCACCATCAGCGCATTGGGACCGCGCAGCTCATCGGCGATCAACCGCGGCGCGCGACCACTTTGTGGATACAGTTCAAAGATACGTCCGCCACGGCGGAACTCGTCGATAAAGATGCGATCCTGA